>JAYWCQ010000050.1:0-3279 GCA_043780435.1 Polaromonas sp. | reverse complement strand
CAGCGCAAACAGTGTGATCAGCTGTGCCGTGTTTTTCTTCAAGCCACGATAGCGAACCTTCACAAATCCAAACTGGCGCTTGATCACCCGAAACGGGTGCTCCACTTTGGCTCGAATCCCTGCCTTGAGCTTCTCTGCCTTGTCTATCAGGGCATCTGCTTCATTGCTTTTGTTCAGCGCTTTGCGCATGCCCGGGCGCATGGCGATGTGGACTGTCTACCATAGCGTGGGAAGTCAAGTCTGACTACTTACGAATAGGTCGCAACCTCATTGAAACCAACTTCATACCAAGCCCAATTGTCGTAAAAACCACCACATAGGCAAGAACTTGCATTCCCGCAGGCTGCGCTTCATAGCCAACCAAGCCGTGAAGTATGGTTCCTAATGCGGTGTTTTGTGCAAGAACACCAGAGGTGTCCCACATTGGTGTAACTAAGCTTGGGAGAAGGTCTGCCTGGATCAGTAAACGTGCAGCTTGTGATGCCATGCTGGCGGCCAATAGAAGCACCAAAGCGCTAGTTACGGCAAAAAACCATCTCACAGGGATTCTCAGCAGCCCAGCATACAACAGTGTGGCAACTACGGCACCAGAGCCAAGACCCATTAGACCTCCCATCATGGTGTCACGGATACCGTTCTCTCCGCCGGTCGCAACGCCGTAGAGAAAAAGAACCGTTTCCGATCCTTCACGCAGTACCGCAAGAGCCACCACAAATAGGATCACAGAGCGCTCACGGCTTCCATTTGTGACCGCACGAGCGGTGTTGGAAATTTGCTGAGCCAACTCTTTGCCATGCACGGACATCCAGATATTGTGCCAGGCCAACATGCCAATGGCGGTGATCAAGATGACAACATTGAATAGCTCTTGGCCAATACCATCAGCAAGGTTCGCAATCATTTCCATACTGGATGCGACAAGCGCGGAGCCCGCCAAACCGAGCAGAACACCTCCCCATACCCAACGCCCCCGCAAAGGAATTCCTCGCGTGGCGGCCATCATGATGCTGATGATGAGTGAAGCTTCCAACGACTCACGAAATACAATGATGGCTGCTGCGAACATGACGGTTGTTCCTATGAGTTATTCAACGACGATAGTGCCTTGAGCTGCAGCTTCCGTTTCATGGTATTCCTCAACAAAACCGTAGCGACCAGGCTTGAGCGGTCCGAGATTGATAGAGACTTTGGCTTTGGCAGGAATGAGCTTTTCACGGCCAAGCGGTTTGCTTTCAAATTCAGCCGGTGTCGCGTCTTCGTTCACCACAATGAGCTTGATTTTCTTGCCAGCAGGAACTTTAAGCTCTTTGGGTTCAAACGCGTGGTTCTTGATTGTCAATGTGAATTCATCTGTCACAGCGAACGCATTGAGGGCAGCCAAAGACAAGATGGCTAAAGCGATTTTCTTTTTCATAGAAGTCTTTCATTTAATGAGAATGATTCGCATTATACATAAACTCTAATCTTCCTTTAAATTCCGCTGGAAAACGTTGAATATTCATAACTTTCTCCTATGAATAAATCACAGACTCGGACTGTATACCAGACCGTGGGACGTCCATACTGATTTTTTTATCCCGTATTCGGCATGAATAGTCCTATGACAGTACATCTAATTAAAGAGAAAAATAATTAAATTCTAGACAAAGTGAGCTCTTCAGAAATTTCTTTGCATTCTGGATAATTGGAATAGTCGTTGCTGTAAAGGCTCCATCTCCAGCAAAAGCTTGGCGCAGATTACTAATAACATCTGCAATCGCTTCTTTTATGCTGCCACTAGCAGGAATCATATTTACGCGTTCACAAGTCGCAAATACTATGGAGAAAGGCGGCGAGTACGTTGAAGCAGCAGCCACTGGAGCCGCAATTGGTGGAACCCTTATCTCTGGTTTTATGGGGTTTGTGAGTTTTTTTCTAGGATCAGTATTGCTAATTATTGGGCTACTCGTAGGTCGAGATAAACAGATAATCTACATCCAATCGCCTCCGCAAAAACCAGATACTGAACCCGTCAATCACGTCTAAACCCCTTGATACTTCACGCCGCCTTCTCAATCACCTTACGCGGTACGAATTTTTTTTGCATTTAGTTAGCATTTATGCTAACATTTACCTATGGCATTTGAAATCAACTACTTTCATGTACGAGTGCTTGCAGAAATTGAATCTTGACCTGTGGATGTGGTTGCTGACTATGCCCGTCTTGTCGAATTGCTGATTGAACATGGCCCAAGTCTTCGCTTGCCGCACTCGCGGGCTTTTGGTGATGGGCTTTTTGAGCTTCGACCCAAAGGCAGATCAGGCATTGGGCGAGCTTTTTATTGTTATCTGGTGGGCAAGCAAGTCATCGTCTTGCATGCGTTCATCAAAAAATCTCAACAAACGCCTGACAACGAACTCAAACTTGCCCGCAAACGCTTAAAGGAGGTGCAACATGGCTGAACTTAAATACGAACCTGTCGCTCATGACCATAGCCAATTTTTGGTGAAGGAAGGTGCGCGAAAAGGCTTTCAAGAGGCATACGACGCGCTTGAGCTGGAATACAAAGTGACCAACCAGATGCTGAAAGCGCGCGCGCGTGCAGGGTTGACGCAAGATGCTGTTGCCGAGCGCATGGGCACTACCAAGAGTGCCATTTCTAGGCTTGAGGCAGCAGGAAAGCATGCGCCATCTTTATCAACGTTGAAGCGCTACGCACAGGCTGTCGGCTGCGAACTGCAAATTAAACTTGTGCCGCAAAAGGCGTAAGTCAAACGCTGCATCGCACTTCACCGTTCGCCCTGAGGTATCGAAGGGTCAGCTCACTGGAGGAGGCTTCGATACCTCAGCGCGAACGGAAAAAAGTTAAAGCTTCATTAGGCCGGATCAATCAGCTCGTCAACCGCGTCCAAGCCTCTTGATACTTCGCCGCCGTCTTCTCAATCACCTCACGAGGCACGCGCGGAGCTGGTGGGGTTTTGTCCCAGGTTTGGGTTTCTAACCAGTCTCGGACGAACTGTTTGTCGAAACTTGGGGGGTTTTTGCCTTCTACATAGCTTTCAGCGGGCCAAAAGCGGGATGAATCGGGCGTTAGCACCTCGTCCATCAGGGTGAGTGTGCCCTCTTCTCCTTGTGACATGTCCAAGCCAAACTCAAACTTGGTGTCGGCAATGATGATGCCTTTGGTCAAGGCGAATTCGTAGGCGGTTTTGTAGATGGCGATGCTGAGGGTTTTGATTTTCTCGGCCAAATCGACACCGATTTTGTCGCACATCTGCTCAAAAGTGATGTTTTCGTCG
>JAYWCQ010000049.1:0-4487 GCA_043780435.1 Polaromonas sp. | reverse complement strand
TCTGCGACCCAACCATTGGTACTGCGATCAGCTCAACAACCATGACGCGATCAAAGGCTACGTGCCGCTGGGCGAGGAGCTTTGGCAGCAAGCAGACGGACAAATCGATGCCTTGGTGCAATCGGTCGGCACGGCGCACTCTATCCATGGCATCATGCAAGCCCTGTCGCACCACAAAGACGGCATTCTGGCTGTCGCCGTCGAGCCGGCAGAATCAGCCGTATTGTCCGGGCAATCCTCTGGCTCACATCAGATTGAAGGTATTGGTATTGGCTTTATCCCGCCACTGTGGCAACCTGAGCTTGTTAACGAGATTCAAACCGTGTCTACCCAGGAAGCCAAGGAGATGGCGCGCCGTTTGGCGCGTGAGGAAGGAATTTTTGCGGGTATATCGTCGGGTGCAAATGTTGTTGCAGCCTTGCGCATCGCCAAGCGTTTGGGTGCTGGCGCGACTGTGGCTACCGTCATTGCGGACTCGGGGCTGCGGTACCTGAGCACGGATGTGTTTACCAACAAGATGTAGGTCATGAGATGGGAGGTGGACCATGGCGAAATACCGTAATCATTTGCCGCAACTCGGCGGCGGTTTTTATCTTGCCGATGGCGGTCTAGAAACCACGCTGATCTTTCAGGAAGGATGGCAACTGCCGGATTTTGCAGCATTCATCCTGTTCGAAACACCGCAAGGCGAGGCGGCACTTCGCAAATACTTTCGCAGCTATGCCGAGATCGCAAAGCGGTTTGGCTGCGGACTAATTTTAGAAAGCGCAACTTGGCGAGCCAGCTCGGACTGGGGGGCGCGGCTCGGTTACACACCAGAAGCCCTGGCGGTGGCAAACCACAAGGCGGTCCAACTTCTTCAAGTAATCCGTGACGAGTATGAAACCGAGCAGAACCCCGTGGTCATCAGTGGTTGCCTGGGGCCGCGCGGCGATGGTTACGTGATCGAACATGCAATGTCCGAACAGGAGGCGCAAGATTATCATCGCCAACAAATCGAAACCTTTGCCGATTCGGCTGCTGACATGGTCTGCGCCACCACCATGAACTACGCGCAAGAAGCCATTGGCATTGTGCGGGCGGCTCAGGTTGCAGCTTTGCCAGCAGCGGTCTCTTTCACCGTCGAAACAGACGGCAGGTTGCCGAACGGCCAAACGCTGCGAGCAGCCATCGATCAAGTGGATCAGGCGACATCAGCCTACCCCTGCTATTACATGATCAACTGCGCCCATCCCACACATTTCGAGCGTGTGTTGGCAGAAGGTGGCGTGTGGTTGGACCGGATACACGGCGTGCGTGCGAACGCATCACGCAAGAGCCACGCAGAGTTGAACGAAAGCACCGAGCTTGACAGTGGCAACCCTGTCGAACTTGGGGCACAGTATGCTCATCTTAAAAAGCGGCTGACGTACTTGAACGTGATGGGAGGGTGCTGCGGCACAGATCATCGGCATGTGGAGCAGATCGCCACGGCTTGTTCTCATCTTACGGCTCTGGCGTCCCCGTATCCAGATCACCACGGCTAAGCTCCGTTCTTGCAGCAGTAGCCAACGCTTGGTATTTCAAACGAAACGCGTTCAGCGTTTCTTCTTCCAGCTCTTCCAAATCTAGCAGCGCATTGTGCGCCCCTTGGGTGGCACGAATCAGCTCGTCAAGTTTGACTTGTATGGCTTGGGTGTCGCGGTTTTGGGTGTTTTGGATCAAAAATACCATCAAAAAAGTGATGATGGTGGTGCCAGTGTTGATGACCAATTGCCACGTGTCGCTGAAGTTAAAAATCGGACCTGTAATAATCCAAACAGCGATGATGGCTACAGCAATCGTGAATACCCGTGGCCGACCACAAAAATGTGCTGCTTTTTTTGCAAATTGTGAGTACCAACTTGTTTGCTGCATAAATTTCCCCATCAAGTCAACTGCAATCTCAGTTCAAGCCGCTACGCCAAACAATGCACCGACGCCAAAGGTAATTGCCATAGCCAGTGCCCCCCAAAAAGTCACACGAAACGCGGCAGTCGTGACTGAAGAGCCACCCGCACGAGCCGCTAGGAAGCCCAGAGCCGCTAAAAAAACCAATGAACTTGTCGCAACAGCCACGTTCAACATCGCTTTGGGTGTGGTTAGAACGACTATGAGCGGAAGCGCGGCACCGACTGCAAATGTCAGTGCTGAAGCCATGGCCGCCTGCACCGGCTTAGCGGCTGTGGTGTCTGAGATGCCGAGTTCATCACGACTATGTGCGCCCAAGGCGTCATGCGCCATAAGCTGTGTCGCAACCACTTTTGCCGTAGCCGTATCTAAACCACGCGCCGCATAGATAGCGGCTAATTCGGCATGTTCATGCTCTGGCTGCGTTGCTAGCTCTAAGCGCTCTTTGGCGATGTCGGCTTGCTCTGTGTCAGATTGGGAACTCACAGAGACGTATTCACCCGCAGCCATGGACATAGCCCCAGCGACCAACCCAGCCACGCCAGTGACCAATATGGTCTGCGGTGCAGCACCAGCAGCGGCTACGCCCAAGAGCAAGCTGGCCGTTGAAACGATGCCGTCATTTGCCCCAAGCACGGCAGCTCTGAGCCAACCAATGCGGTGATTTCTGTGTCGTTCGGTGTGTCGCATAGCGGAATTATGATGGAACAAGATTAAGCGCTTGTAGGCGAATAACTAATATTTGCAGATTCGGCTAATTATTTGATGTGAATCAAATCAAAAGAAAGACAACTCTGAATAAAGAGTTCAGAATAACAACTGGATTAATACTTTACAAGGAAATAGTATGAAAATTCTTCTTTCAGTTGACGGTAGCAGCTACACAAAAAAAATGTTAGCTTATCTGGTCACGCATGACGAGGTGTTTCATACCAACAATGATTTCACCGTGTTAACCGTGCAGCCGCCCGTGCCAAACCGTGCACGTGCAGCTGTTGGCAAAGAAATTGTTGACAATTACTACGCCTCTGAGTCTGAAAAAATCATCTCCCCAGTGCACAAATTTCTCATGCGTCACGGCATCGATGCCAAGACGGCCACAAAAGTGGGTCAAATTGGTGAAACCATAGGCAAATTTGCAGACGATGGCAAGTTTGATTTGCTGATCATGGGCTCACACGGACACGGCACAATTGTCAACATGGTGATGGGCTCTGTCGCCACCAAGGTGCTGGCGAACAGCAAGACGCCGGTATTGTTGATTCGTTGATTCGTTGATTCGTTGATTCGGCTAAGAATCATTAAATTAATAGGGGAGGATGCGCAATGAAAACCTTTGAAATTACCTCACACATGTTTACCATGAGCGATGTGTTTTATCCGAATGGCTACGCCTTTGTCATGTTTCCAAACGCACAAGATGCGCAGCAAGTGTTGGGCGAACTGGATGGTAGCCTGACCGGCAGCGGTGAAATGATGCTCTTGAGCCCTCAAGCTGTGCTGCGAGATATTGGCAAGCTTGAAAACGAAGAGGTTGAGGTCACGCTACCGTCGATTGGCACGGAAGGAGCAACCGTCGTTAAATATATCAACTTGGCAAAACAAGGCCATCACGCGCTGATGGTGCGCGTGCATTCTGATGTGGAGACTGAGCAGGTGATGCGAGCTGTGCGCAAAGTACCGTTTTCCTACGGTCAGCGCTACCACCTTTTGGCTATTGAAGATTTAGTGTAATTAGTTTGTTTATCTTGAGCTAATCAATTTTTGGCTATTTAAACTTGCGTTAGTCGATCTTCCGCTTTGAGGGTCTAGGTATCTTCTTGAACCGTATTTTCCTGTCCAACTCGATCGCGTCTTTTTTGACTTGGCGCTCAGCATCAATCGTTTGCCCGACCGCCAACCACTGCGCAAATTCATCGGGTGTTTCCAGCGTGATGTTGCCGATACTGCAAGTACGGAAATCAAAAATCACGATTTCAGCGGCTTTTTGCAGGTTGACTTTGCCTTTGCCTAGCAAAGCACCGCGTTTGATGCCAATGGTTTCTAGCACTTGCTCATCAGTTTGGCCTGCGACCTGGTCAAGTTTGTAGCGGGCTTCTAGCTGCGCGGGGTAGTGTTTGATGAGGTAATCAATCAGCTCCAGCGCCACGTCTTCTTCTTGGAAAGCGTTGCGCCCAATCGCGCCACTAGCGGCTAGGTTGTAACCGCTTTTCTCCACAATGATGCGCGGCCACAGCATGCCGGGGGTGTCGTACAGGTAGAAGTCGTCTGCCAAGGTGATGCGCTGCTCAATTTTGGTCACGCCCGCTTCGTCGCCCGTTTTAGTAAATCGGCGGCCTGTCATGGTGTTGATCAGGGTCGATTTGCCGACGTTGGGGATGCCGCAAATCAGCACCCGCAGCGGCTTGATCATGCCACCGCGCAGGGGGGCCAGCTCTTTGCAGGCTTTGGCAAGGGACTTGGCCGGTGCGGCGTCGGTCGCGGCCAGTGGCATAGCGCGGGTATTGGGCAAGGCGTTGTAGTGCGCCAGCCATAGCGCTGTAATCGCGGGATCAGCC
>JAYWCQ010000048.1:0-3499 GCA_043780435.1 Polaromonas sp. | reverse complement strand
CTTTGTCGCCATGAACCCGCAAAACCACCGCAACAGCCACTTTGACTATTTCAATGATTTGATCAAGGGTGACAATTCCAGCACCGAAGCGCACCGCAAATTTTACGACGAGTACAACGCCGTGTTGGACATGGACGCCAATTACTATTTAGAGACTATTGATGTTGTGTTTCAAGGCTTCAAACTGGTCAAAGGCACTTGGGATGTGAAGAACGTTGACGGCAAGTTAGAACGCGTCAAGCCAGCTGACATCACCACTTCCGCGTTGCTAACGGTGGAAGGCGAATTGGACGATATTTCGGGCTCTGGCCAAACCCATGCCGCGCACAAGTTGTGCAGCGGCATCGCGGCCAACGCACGTGAGCACTTTGAAGCCAAGGGCGCAGGCCACTACGGCATTTTTAGCGGTCGCCGCTGGCGCGAACAGGTTTACCCAGAGGTGAAAGCGTTCATCACAGCACATCATGTTGCACCAAAAGCGGCAGTGAAAGCGGCTGCACCTGCCGTGGCTGCGCCAGCAGTCGTTACAGCGATTGCGGCACCGGTTGCACTAGCCTCTGTTGCTAAAGTCGCCGTTGCTAACGCTTCAGTGGCTCAAGCAACCATCAAAGCCGTGGCCAAGGTTACGCCCAAAGCACCCGTTAAGCCAAGCAAAGTCGTGGCCAAACCAGCACCCAAAGTTGTGTCCAAGCTTTTGATCGTGGAAAAGCCACAAAGCAAGGTCAAAACAACGTGGGTCGCGGCGCCTAAAAAATAAGCGTGATATCCAGCGTAGCGCCCGCCAGCGTGGATGCCAGCAGGGTTGCACACATTTGTGCCGCACTGCCCCAAACCCAATGCACGCGCTGTGGCTACCCGGATTGCCAAGCCTACGCCGAGGCCATCGCCATTGGCGACGCCCAGATCAACCAATGCTCACCCGGCGGCGCTGAGGGCATTGAACGACTGAGCCGCATCACTGGCCAAGCCGTCCAGGAGCTGAATCCTGAAAACGGCATTGAAGGGTCGCGTAGCGTCGCTTTTATTGATGAAAACTGGTGCATTGGCTGCACTTTATGTATCGATGTTTGCCCCACAGACGCCATCATCGGCAGCAACAAGCTGATGCACACCGTGATAGAGCCGCACTGCACAGGCTGCGAGCTGTGCATCCCCGTCTGCCCCGTAGATTGCATTGAGCTTGAAAATGTGACGGGCAAAAGCACGGGCTGGGCGGCATGGTCTACGGAATTAGCCGAAAAGGCCTTAAAGCGCTATACCATTCATATCAATATAGGTAATAAATACGCTGGAAAAAGCCAAAATAAGCCTGTTTTAGAGGCGTCAACAGGCAGCATAGACGATAAAAAAGCCATGATCGCAGCGGCCATGGCCAAAGCACGAGCGAAACAAACTGGGAGCAAGCTATGAGCCCCAGCACATGGTGGCTATTCGTCACCGCTACCTTCCTCATCAGCGCAGCTCCTGGGCCAAACATGCTGCTCATCATGAACCAAAGTGTGCGCTTTGGCCTGCGTGCCAGCATGGTCAGCATGGCAGGCTGTATGACGGCGCTGATGATCATGTTCACCCTTTCCGCCTTGGGTTTGGGCGTCATCTTGCAGGAATCGCCTGCCGTGTTTGATGCATTGCGTTGGTTCGGTGCTGTGTATTTGGCTTATTTGGGCTACAAAGTATGGACAGCACCCGTGACACCGATCACGGCAGAAACCTCTGCAGAAGCAAATACGCAAACGAAAACCATCACTATACCTAATGCCATGACTTTGTTTCGCACCGGCTTCTTCACCGCTGGCAGCAACCCCAAAGCTTTGCTGTTTGCCGCAGCGTTTTTGCCACAATTCATCCAAGCCAGCCTGCCGCAGGCACCACAATTACTGATTCTTTTGGCAACATTCAGCGTGCTGGAAATCTTGTGGTACTTCATCTACGCCCTCGGTGGCCTGAGCATGACGCAGCAACTGCGTAAACCCAATATCCTGCGCTGGTTCAACCGCATGACGGGTGGCGCATTTATTGGCTTTGCCGGGCTGATGGCGGTGATGAAGCGATAAGACCCTCAGCGCTTGAATTTGCCATCACTGCTGATGATCGACAAATCGGCAAAGTCTAAACCGGTGTGGTCGGTCGTACTTCTTCATGTTCTCAAGTGAATTTTGAATTGTGGCCCGTGTCAGGCTAGGACCATTGCGTTTCAAAGCTTCGACCAGCACTTTGGCAGCGGCATAGCCTTCTTGCATGGCGGGGCTCAAGCTGCCAACGTCTTTGCTGTCTTTGAGTAAGTCTTGCGCCTCTTTGATAAAGCCTTAGCTGATATTGCACCCAGCAAAAGCGCCAGTGTTAAACTTAATTTATTGCTTGAAAACATCATGAAATCTCCAATGGAATAAGTTTATGTGATATTTGTCACGGTACTCTGAACTTTGGGTAAACTTTAGGTGAAGTGTGGGTATGAATACACTTGTGCAAAAAGTACTAAGTCTTTGGCTTCAATATGCTGCTAAGCGTGCAAAAGCACGCACAACTTCAGGCGGTGCTTGTACCAATTCAATCAAAACGCCCTCACCCGAAATCGGGAATTCGTCATTGCCTTTGGGGTGTAAAAACGTGATGTCAAACCCCGCTGCACCTTTGCGAATGCCACCCGGCGCAAATCGTACGCCCTGCGCTGTTAGCCACTCGACCGCTTGGGGCAAATCATCAATCCACAGCCCCACGTGGTTCAGCGGTGTGGTGTGAACGGCGGGTTTTTTGTCGGGGTCGATCGGTTGCATCAAATCAACCTCAACTTTGAACACCCCGCTGCCCATCGCACAGATGTCCTCATCGACGTTTTCGCGTTCAGATTTGAAGTTGCCCGTCACCTCTAAGCCGAGCATGTCAACCCACAGCGTTTTAAGTTTGTCTTTGGTCGGGGCGCCAATGGCGATTTGTTGGATGCCTAGGACTTTGAAAGGGCGTGATTGTGTGTTTATCATGTTGGTCATGTTGGTAATACTGATTCTCTGCGGCGGCCAACCAAGTAATTCACACCATGCGGAATAGCACTCTCTTCATGCGGTGTATGGGCGGCTAGGCGAAAGGTTTCACCAACTTTGTAGGTGGTTGCGACGCCATTCACAGTCAACGTGATGTCGCCCTGCAAAATAAAGGCGTAAGCATCAAACGCATGGCTATGCTCATGCATTTGGTAGCCCACTTCTTTGCTGATATTGACAGTTTCTGGGTAGTTTTCAGCTTTTAAAGCAGCTTCAAATTCATTTTGATTCATAGCGATACCTCTTTCACGTTACAGATTAAATTTTATGCAAACTCAACAATCACTTGATCCACAACCAACGATTCACCCTTCACCGCCGTGATCTTGCTTACAACGCCATCCGCCGCCGCAAACAGCACGTTTTCCATCTTCATGGCTTCAATCACGGCAACGCGCTCACCGGCTTGCACTTTTTGGCCGACATGTACGGCGATATCGACCAGCAAACCCGGCATGGGC
>JAYWCQ010000047.1:0-21424 GCA_043780435.1 Polaromonas sp. | reverse complement strand
GAAATACGCCAAAAACCGCGACAACGCGATTTTGTTCATGGAATACCTCGCCAGCCCCTTCGCGCAAGACCACTTTGCCAATGGCAACAACGAGTGGCCGACCGTCAAAGGGGTGAAAATCGACAACGCGGCACTCAAAGCCATGAGCGGCGGTTCGTTCAAAAGCGAGACGATTCCATTAGCTGCAGCCAGCAAAAACTTGGTCAAAGTGCAGCAAATGTTGGACCGTGTTGGGTATAAGTAAGCGATAAACCGTTGCACAGACTTATCCAAACCCGTTCGCCCTGAGAAGCCGTTCGCCCTGAGGTATCGAAGGGTCAGCGCGAACGGAATTACTTTCAGAAGAACGGGTGTTCATCCTCTTGGGTCATAATTGGGGTTTCCTTTGACGTGAACGTCAACGGTTAACCCCATTTTTCAACTCAAGAGGATTTCACCATGGACATCAAAGGCAAAATATTCATCGTCACCGGCGGCGCATCAGGCTTGGGTGAAGGCACAGCGCGTCTGCTGGCGGCCGCTGGCGGCACGGTTGTGATTGCAGACATGCAGGCCGACAAAGGCGAGACCATCGCCAAAGAAATCGGTGGCGCTTTTGTGAAGTGCGACGTGACTTCTGAGGCCGATGGCCAAGCTGTGGTCGCCAAAGCCGTGTCTTTGGGCAAACTCATGGGTTTGGTCAACTGCGCTGGCATCGCCACTGGTGAAAAAACCGTCGGCAAAAATGGCCCGCACAACTTTGACACCTTCAAGCGCACCATCACCATCAACCTGATCGGCAGCTTCAACATGATCCGTCTGGCCGCTGACGCCATGTGCAAAAACGAGCCAGAAGCCACCGGCGAGCGCGGCGTGATGATATCTACCGCCTCTGTTGCCGCGTATGACGGCCAAATCGGCCAAGCCGCCTACAGCGCGTCCAAAGGCGGTGTGGTCGGCATGACTTTGCCGATAGCGCGCGACTTGGCCCGCAACGGCATCCGCAACATGACCATCGCCCCCGGCATTTTCGGCACCCCCATGATGTTTGGCATGCCGCAAGACGTGCAAGACGCCTTGGCTGCAGCCGTACCGTTCCCATCACGTTTGGGCACCCCACAAGACTACGCCAAGCTAGCCAAGCATATTTTTGAGAACGACATGCTCAATGGCGAAGTAATTCGCTTGGATGGCGCGATTCGTCTGGCTCCGAAATAATTCAATTTTGATTCGCAAAAAGCCTGCATGTCCTCGAATATGCAGGCTTTTTTTCTCAGCTTGTGAGTTATCAGAAACTACACCAACGACTTATACAAATTGAATGCACTGACCACAGTGATTAGCGTACCGACCAGTATTAACAAAGTACGGGTTTGTAGTTTACTGCACAGATAAGCGGCAAAGGGTGCTGCAAACAAACCGCCGATCACCAAGCCTGCTACGATCATCCACGGGCCAAAACCGACCAAGGCTGTGAAGGTGATGGCGCTGCCAAACGTCAAGAAAAACTCTGCGAAATTAACCGATCCAATGGTGGTTCTTGGGTCTTGACCCGTTCCTACCAAGGTCGTGGTAACAACAGGGCCCCAGCCGCCGCCGCCTATGGCATCGACAAAACCACCGACCAGAGCCAATTTGGCAACATGCTTGGGTTCTTGCCGGTTCGCTTGAATTTGCTTAAAAACCTTGCTGATGATGTAGATCCCCATGATCAACAAGTATGCGGAAATATACGGCTTGATGGCTTTTCCATCGATGTTGGTCAGGATATAGGCGCCCGTTACTGCGCCAGTGATTCCCGGTAGCAAAAGTTTAAGAAACAGCTTTTTATTGACATTCCCCAACTTCGCGTGGGATATGCCGGAGACGCCGGTCGTAAACACTTCTGCAACATGCACGCTGGCAGAAGCCATGGCTGGGCTGACGCCACTTGCCATTAAAAAAGTGGTTGAAGTCAGACCGTACGCCATGCCCAAGGCCCCATCAACAATTTGCGCAAATAGACCGACGGCGACGGCGCTCCAAAAAACATCGCTGGCCAAGGCTTCGCTCAACAGCGCTTTTGCCGCCGTCGTGCCGCTTCCGAAAAGTTGTACCAGCAGATAGCAAACGACCAGCGCCAGCATGCTGGAAGTCAGCCACACAGCACCACGGATGACGCGGCTTTGCGAGTCGGCCAAAGCGATTTTCTCAACTGATCTTTCGAGCGGTGGAATCCCTAATCTTTCGTGTTCGGAATTTAACGCGTTGTCACTCAAATCTATATCTCTAAATTTCATTAAGAACGCCTATTTGATACAAAAGAATGCATGATGCCAAATATTTTATAGATTACAAAATAATATTAAATTAGATTTATATATCTATTTAAGAATATAAATCTCATACCAGAAGAAAATTACCATGCCAGCATCAGGTTTGCATGTAAAATAGATTGTCTAAAATACTATAAATTTCATAGCACCTTAATTAATAAATACGCCGGCTAGAGTCATATTTGAAGGGTAAAAATGACGCATTTCACTAAACTTGGCTATGTTGCGGCTTTTGCAGCATCCTTACTCTCTGGCTGCGCAACGCAACCGGCTCCACCATTCACCTACACCGCTCCCACCCTGCCCGAAGCAGCCTCTAGCTACACAGAAAAACCCGGCTGGGCGACTAAGAAGTTTGCGGTGGCTGCGGCGAATCCGCTGGCTACCGATGCGGGCTACCAAATCCTCAAAGCCGGCGGCAGTGCGGTGGATGCGGCTGTGGCGGTGCAGATGGTGCTGGGCTTGGTGGAGCCGCAGTCTAGCGGGATTGGTGGGGGGGCGTTTTTGCTGCATCAAGAAGGCAAACCGAACGGGAAGATGGAAGCTTTTGATGGCCGCGAAACCGCGCCTGCAGCGGCCACCGAGTCGCTTTTCATGGGCGCGGACGGCAAACCTATGGCGTTTACCGATGCGGTCGTCGGCGGTCGCGCTGTCGGCGTGCCGGGCACGGTGCGAATGCTGGAGATGGCGCACAAGCACCATGGCAAGCTGCCTTGGGCAACGTTGTTTCAGCCGGCGATTGCTTTGGCGGAAGGCGGCTTCAAGCTCAGCCCGCGCTTGAACACGCTGCTGGCAGGCGAGAAAAACCTGAAAAACGACCCTGTGGCAGCGGCTTATTTTTATGATGCTGCGGGTGCAGCTTGGCCAATTGGTCATGTGCTGGAAAACCCCGCTTACGCCGCCGTGTTGCGCGACATTGCGGCAAAAGGCGCAAAAGCCCTGCATGAAGGCGAACTTGCGCAAGCCATCGTCAACAAAGTGCGCAATCACCCCACAAATGCAGGGCAACTGAGCCTGCAAGACTTGGCCAATTACGCCCCGAAAAAGCGCGATCCGCTGTGTTTTGACTACAAAGTTGAGCCCGAAATCTACCAAATCTGCGGCATGCCACCGCCCAGCTCGGGTGCGATTGCGATTGGGCAAATTTTGGGCATCTTGAACAACACGGTTGCCCCGCAGTTGCCGCTGGAGTCAGCCACCGTGCCCACGGCTGCCGAGTTCCTCAGCCCCGAGTGGTTGCATTTGTACCTGGAAGCCTCCCGCCTCGCCTTTGCCGACCGTGCGCAGTACGTGGCTGACCCTGATTTTGTCGCGCCGCCAGCGGGCAGCTGGAAGGACATGCTGAACCCTGTTTACTTGGATAAGCGTTCAAAATCAATCGGCAATATGAGTATGAAAATGGCTGTAGCCGGCATACCTATTCCCTATGTTGCTATTAAAACCAGTGCAAAAATCAACGAGAATTTGACTCATAACTTCAAATATGCACCGATGCCAGATCAACCCGAATACGGCACGTCGCACATCAGCATCATCGACGCGGCAGGCAATGCGCTGGCGATGACGACGACGATTGAAGGTGCTTTTGGGTCTATGCAGATGGTCTCGCCGAACCCTGCCTTGGCAGGAGGATTCCTCTTGAACAACGAGCTGACCGACTTCAGCTTCGCCCCCTCAGACGCGTCAGGCAAGCCCATCGCCAACCGCGTCGAGCCCGGTAAACGCCCCCGCTCCAGCATGTCGCCCACCCTCGTGATCGACAAAACCACAGGCCAAGTCATCCTGAGCGCCGGCAGTTCAGGCGGCGCGCTCATCATCCACAACACGGCCAAAACGTTGTACGGCACGCTGAACTGGGGCATGAACGTGCAAGAAGCCATCAACCTGCCCAACTTCGGCTCACTCAACGGCCCCAGCATCTTGGAAGCCAAACGCTTTCCCCCCGCTGTGGTTGATGCCCTGAAAGCCAAAGGCCACGAGATCAGAGAAATCGATATGACCAGTGGGCTGCAGGCGATTGAGCGCGTACCGTCAAGTTCAGCTTCCGCAGGTGCTGCGACCTATGACGGCTTCTTTGGCGGGGCGGATCCACGGCGGGAAGGGGTGGTTTTGGGGGATTGAAAGGGGATTGCAGGGGAAACAAGGCTGATTTAAAGGCTTTTTTGGCTGTAGCCGGCGTATTTGTTGCCTAATTAGCTATATTATTTATAGCTTAACTCACATTTTCTTCACAAACAGTTACAGCACCTTTACACAAGTGTTGCAAACTTCGGTCAGCTTCGGTCTTCTGATAGCCGTTGTAGTTGTACTGAAACACATTTGCGCATGGTGCGCTGATGGCCTCAGTTTCTAGTCCAGAACAATTTGGACTTATTAGGAGCTAAGACATGAAAAATATCGCTGCAAAAAGTATCGTCATTAAGAGTATGGTCTCCACCGCATTGTTGGCCGCTGCCGGCGTCACTTTGGCGCAATCTGGCCCTGCTAATACGTTTGGCGTTGTGATCTCTGCCACGCCCGTGGTGCAGCAAGTGACCGTGCCTCAGCAAGTTTGCACCACGACAACCGTGCAATCCTACCAACCTGCAGGCGGTGGTGCGTTGATTGGTGCTTTGGTCGGCGGTGCTTTGGGCAACCAGATTGGCCGTGGTCATGGGCAAGATAGCCGTGCGATAGCAACAGTGGTGGGCGCATTGGGCGGCGGCTTTGTGGGCAACCAGATTGAAGCGCAAAACTATGCAGGACAGTACCCAAACCAGACTTGCCACACCCAAAACACGGTAGAAAACCGCACTGTGTCGCATAATGTTCTGTATGAATATGCAGGTCAGCGTTACACGGTGCAGATGCCAGCGACGGGTGATTTCCGTCCAGGTGCGCGGATTGCGCTGTATGTGGAAGCACCCGTACAAAATTATGCGCCCGTGCAAACCGTGACTTATGTGAACCCAGTGGCGCCTGTCGTTTATTACTACGACTCATTTGCACCCACTGCACCACGCTATTTCTACAACTCCAACTACTACGCGCCACGCGCTGTGCAACCTGTGCGCTACGACCGTGGGTATGACTACTACCGCAATTGGCGTTAAATTTAAGCGCACTGCTTAGAGTGCCTTAAAATCAGGGGTTGTGCGTTGCAGCACAGCCCCTTTTTTATTGCATAAAATTTGACGCACCATGACCACATCCACAGTTACCCCTCATTTCCACAACGTCACCGTTTCCACCACCGCCAGCGTTTACTTTGACGGCAAATGCGTGAGCCACGGCATCACCTTGGCGGATGGCACGAAAAAATCAGTTGGCGTGGTGCTGCCATCCACCCTCACCTTCAACACCGGCGCACCTGAAATCATGGAATGCGCGGCTGGGAGTTGTGAATACAAGCTCGCAGGAACTGACGCTTGGGTGAAGTCTGTGGCGGGTGAAAAGTTCAGCATCGCGGGTAACTCTAGCTTTGAGATTCGGGTGACTGAGGCTTACCACTACATTTGCCATTTCGGTTAATCCATTGAATCAACCGAAACAATCAAAAAAATAACGAAAAGAACGCCATGTCCGCCACCATTCTGCAAAACCTTCCCATCAACCAAAAAGTCGGCATCGCCTTCTCTGGCGGCTTAGACACCAGCGCGGCGCTGCATTGGATGAAGCTCAAGGGCGCGATTCCCTACGCCTACACAGCAAATTTAGGCCAGCCCGACGAGGCCGATTATGACGAAATCCCTAAAAAGGCGATGGAATATGGTGCAGAAAAAGCGCGCTTGATTGATTGCCGCAGCCAGCTCGCTGCTGAAGGCATTGCCGCGCTGCAAGCCGGAGCGTTTCACATCTCCACCGCTGGCGTGACTTACTTCAACACCACGCCGCTGGGTCGTGCAGTCACAGGCACGATGCTGGTGGCCGCCATGAAGGAAGACGATGTCAACATTTGGGGCGACGGTAGCACCTTCAAGGGCAACGACATTGAGCGTTTTTACCGCTATGGCCTGCTGACCAACCCATCGTTGAAAATCTACAAACCGTGGTTGGACCAGTTGTTCATCGACGAACTGGGCGGCCGCACAGAGATGTCTGCGTTCATGACGAAAGCCGGTTTTGGCTACAAAATGAGCGCCGAAAAAGCCTATTCCACCGATTCCAACATGCTGGGTGCGACGCACGAAGCCAAGGACTTGGAGTTTTTGAACAGCGGCATGAAAATCGTCAATCCCATCATGGGCGTGGCGTTTTGGAAAGACGAGGTTATCGTCAAAGCCGAAACCGTGAGCGTACGCTTTGAAGAAGGCCAACCGGTTGCGCTGAACGGCAAGACTTTTGCGAATACTGTAGACCTGATCATGGAAGCCAACCGCATCGGCGGCCGCCACGGTTTGGGCATGAGCGACCAGATCGAAAACCGCATCATCGAAGCAAAAAGCCGCGGCATTTACGAAGCCCCTGGCTTGGCGCTGCTGCACATCGCCTACGAGCGCTTGGTCACTGGCATTCACAACGAAGACACGATTGAGCAATACCGAATGAACGGCCTGAAACTGGGCCGCCTGCTGTACCAAGGCCGCTGGTTTGACCCGCAAAGCATCATGCTGCGCGAGACCGCACAGCGTTGGATTGCTCGCGCCATCACCGGCGAAGTCACCCTAGAGCTGCGCCGTGGCAACGATTATTCACTTTTGAACACCGAAAGCGCCAACCTGACCTACAAACCAGAGCGCCTGAGCATGGAAAAAGTGGAAGACGCCCCGTTCTCCCCCGCGGACCGTATCGGCCAACTGACCATGCGTAACCTGGACATTGTGGATACCCGCGACAAGCTGAGTATTTATGTCAAAACTGGGTTGTTGACCATGGGTGACAGTACGGCGCTGCCGCAGTTGGGTGAGAAGTAAAGTCTCAGACCACCACCGGCTCCGGCTCCAGCCGGATGCCAAAGCGCTCATAAACGCTGGTTTGAATCGACTTGGCCAGCGTCATCACCTGGCCGCCCGTAGCTTGCCCACGGTTCACAATCACCAACGCCTGTTTCTCATACACCGCCGCGTTGCCTACGCTTTTGCCTTTCCAGCCACAAGCATCAATCAGCCAACCCGCCGCCAGCTTCACCGTACCATCGTCTAAGTGGTAATGCACAATTTTGGGTTCGCGCTGGATGATGTCGGCACACTGCTCGGCACTTACCGTTGGGTTTTTAAAGAAGCTGCCGGCGTTGCCTATGACTTTGGGGTCGGGCAATTTAGCGCTTCTGATGCTGCAAATCCACTCATAAATTTGTAGCGATGTAGGCATATAATTCAAAGGCTCCAGCCCTAAATCGATCATTTTTTTTTCGATATCCGCATAACCTAACACTGGCTTCCATTCTTTGGATAATGCAAAACGTACGTGCGTGATCAGTGTTTTGCCGCCAAGGCCGAAATCGCCCTCTCTTGCCGCAACGTGTTTGAACACTGAGTCGCGGTAGCCAAAAGCGCATTGCGCGGCGTTGAGGGTGAAAGTCTCACCCGTGTCTAGGTTGATGGCATCTAGCTCATGAAAGCGGTCTTGCAGCTCCACGCCGTACGCGCCTATGTTTTGCACTGGGCTGGCGCCGACCGAGCCGGGAATCAACGCCATGTTTTCCAAGCCCGGGTAACCGCTGTAAACGCACCAGGTCACAAAGTCGTGCCAGTTTTCACCGGCACCAGCTTCGATGATCCAGTGTTTATCAGTCTCTTGCACCAAATGTTTGCCGGTGATTTCGACTTTCATCACCAAGGGCTTGATGTCGCGGGTGATGACGATGTTGCTGCCGCCGCCGAGCACAAATTTCGGCTGAAGGGCCAATTTAGGATCGACCAAAACAGCCAAAACATCGTTGACGGAGCTGATTCGCACCATAGTTTGTGCTTTGGCGACGATATGGAAGGTATTTAGCGACTCTAGGGCTACATTTTTCTCAATGAACATGGGACAATTGTCGCATTCAAAGCTGTATCAAAATCTCTAAAATACGCTGAAATTACTCAAAAACTCCATAAAGAAGCTGAACCATGCCCTCATTTGACACCGTCTGCGAAGCCAATTTCGTCGAAATCAAGAACGCCATCGACAACACCAGCAAGGAAATCAACACCCGTTTTGACTTCAAAGGCACCTCCGCCGCCGTGGAGTTGAAGGAAAAAGACAAAGAAATCATCATGTATGGCGATGCCGTTTTTCAGCTTGACCAAGTGGAAGACGTGCTGCGCAACAAGTTGACCAAACGCAACGTCGACATTCGCTTTTTGGACAAAGGCGACATGCAAAAAATCGGTGGTGACAAAGTGAAAGTCCACATCAAGGTGAAAAACGGCATTGAAGCCGAAGCCGCGAAGAAAATCACCAAGCTGCTCAAAGAAAGCAAGCTCAAAGTGCAAGCCGCGATTCAAGGCGACGCCATCCGCGTGACCGGTGCGAAGCGCGACGATTTGCAGGGGGCGATGGCGCTGATTCGGTCTGAGATTACCGATATGCCAGTGAGCTTTGACAATTTCAGAGACTGATTTTGAAAACGGCACAAAACACCGTTCGCATTGAGCCTGTCGAAATGCTTTCCTCCTTACTATCGCGACAGTAAAAAGGCTTCGACAAAGCCTGTCCTGAGCACGTCGAAGGGCTCAGCCCGAACGGGAATAGTTTGTGCAACATCTCTTTTTCTGACACTGCTATCTGCTTCTGCTCAATCCCAATCCGTCACCCTCTGCGGCATGGTCGGCAGCAAAGCCTTAGTGATTGTTGACGGCAGCAGTCCATGCCCTACGTGCTTTTGGGCACAGCTTTCTAAGCCGCTTTTCGATGCGGCGGGACAATGACCAGATGGTGCTGGAACGACGCTTCTAAAAAACTAACCTTTTTTGCTGCCAAACACCAGCAGCAAGCCACCCACCACAATAGCCCCCACCCCCATCCAAACGGGGATATTGACCGTTTTCTTTTCCGTAACCGACAACGCAATAGGCCCCAATTTCAGGTCATGGGTATCCTTGGTGTAACTGAAACTGCCGTACAGCAGCCCGAAAACGCCGCCCGCAATTAGCACAATGGCGGTGAGTTTGATGGCATTCATATTTTTATTTCTCCAGGTTAAAGGTGTCGACGCGATTGTGCGCCTTTACTTTCAATACTCATAGCTTCTTCTGCCAAAACAGCGCCCTGCCCATTTCAGGGTCCAGCTGGTAGCCTGCAAAGCCGTTGGCTATGTAGGCGTTTTGGGCGAGTTTGTTGCCTTCTAGGACTTCTAGGGTGAGTTTGCAACAGCCCAGAGTGACGGCAATCGCTTCGGCTTTTTGGAGGAGTTGGCTGCTGATGCCTTGGCCGCGATATTCTGCCAAAACGACGACGTCGTGAATGTTCAGCAGCGGTTTACAGGCAAAGGTGGAGAAGCCTTCTATGCAGTTGATCAAGCCTGCCGGTTTGCCGCTGACGAAGGCCAAAACGACGTGGATGGCCGGGCGTTTGGCCATTTCTTTCACCAAATTGGCTTGGGCGAAGGTGGACAAAGGCTCACCACCGCCCATATCGTCTTTGGCGTATTCGTTGAGCAGGTAAACGACGGCACTGGCGTGGGCGGGGTTGCTGAAATCGGCTATTTGGAGGTCGAGCATAGTCACCTAGAAATCATTTTTACTATACATTTAGTAGCATCTTAGGCAATTAATACGCCGGCTAGAGGTATATTTATAACCCTAAAAAGGCATTTTCAATGCTTTTTAGCTTTCGGCTTAACGTCAGCAGCTGTTACGGGCTTTTTATCGCCTAATTTGGGCTCTGTGCCTTTGATCAAACGGGTGATGTTGGCGCTGTGGCGGTAGGCTAGCAGCATGGCGATCACCACCAAGGCGAGCGTGATGTAGCGGTCTGCAGCCCACAGCACGCGGTCGCCAAATAGGTAGGCGACGGGTGCGAAAACAGCGGCGACCAAAGAGGCTAATGACACGTAACGGAAAAAGTACTGCACGATGGCAAAGCTGATAACGCAAACCACGCCCAGCGCCCAATGCACGCCAAACAACACGCCCACCGCCGTGGCCACGCCTTTGCCGCCCTTAAATTTGAAAAAAACAGGGTACAAATGTCCTAAAAACGCCGCGATACCTACCATGGCGACTGTGCCATCGCTTAACCCGAAGTCTCGCCCCAACCACTGCACCAGCGCGACGGGGATGTAGCCTTTCAGCGCGTCTAACACCAGCGTGAGAATCGCCGCAGACTTGTTGCCCGAACGCAAAACATTAGTCGCCCCTGGGTTTTTGCTGCCAAAGGTGCGCGGGTCGTTCAGCCCCATGACTTTACTGACGATGACCGCGAAGGACAGTGAGCCTATGAGGTAGGCGGCTATGGCAGCGAGGATGGGGTAAAAAGCAGCAAAATTGTCCAAAATGAAACTCCAAAACTGAAGAGAATATGTTAACCGACTGCTAAGTTAAGGGATCTGCGGAGAAACGGCACGGTACAAAGCACGAATCAGATCAGACTGCGTGATGATGCCGACCAGCCTGTTCTCGTGGTCAATCACGGGAATATGCCGATGTCCGGCCGTTGAAAAAAAAGGCACCAGCTCAATGGCGTGCTTGGTCAGATTGGTCACTTGAACCCGTCGAGTCATGATTTGCCCCACCACCTCCGACTTGTCTGAATGGCTGGTTCCACTGCGTTGCAAAAATGTTTTCAACCGCACACCCAAGCCACTGTGACTTTCCAAATCAATTTGCCGCATGAAGTCTGCAACGGTGATGATACCCACAATACGCTGCGATCTGTCGATGACGGGTAAAGCTTTGACGTTGCGTTGACGCATGAGACGCCATGCTTCATCCAAGGGTGTGCCAAATTGCACGGCCAAAGGGTCGGGCGACATGATGTCAGCGCAGCGCAGATCACCCAGATTGCGCTGATAAGCCGCAAGCTCAGCGTGGTGCAACAGCGCTGTCAAATCATCGCGGCTGACATCTAAAATTTGGTTGTAGCGGGCCAAAGCAACATCCAAGTCAGCACTGCTGAATCGGTTAAATTCAGCGGACGGTGCAACGGCCAAGTTTGGGCGATGCGGATACCGGCGGCCTGTCAAATTATTGTAAAAAACACCCACTATCAGCAACAAACTCGCGTTGAGCAACACTGGAAAAAGGGCAAACTTATAGCTGGTCATATGCAAAATAACAGCCAGCAAGGCAGTTGCACCACCTGGTGGATGCAGGCATCGCAAGAGAAACATCAATGCCAAAGCACTGCCAACGCCAACAGTAGCTGCTAAAGCAGGATCTGCAATCAAGTTGGCACACGTTACCCCTGCCAACGCAGAGACCGAGTTGCCGCCTAAGACAGCCCAAGGCTGCGCCATAGGACTGGCAGGCAGTGCAAACACAATAATTGCGGTAGCACCCATAGGCGCTACAAGCCACGTCATGGGCACATTGCCGTCCAACAACCAACGACTAAACACTGCCGTGACAGCTAGCCCTAAGCTCGCACCGAAAAACGCCCGCCAAAGCTCCTTGTTATCAACCGGTAACGGTGATGAAAAAAAACCAATAAAGAAATTTTTAATCAGCAACACCATCAGACAATATTTTTCAAAATTACGGCTTCTGCGTAAAAATGCTGCGCAATGGTTGGTTTACTGCGCCGGGTCGCGAATTTCCCAACGAATCTTGTCGATTTCAGCCAAGACTTCTTTAGACAACACGGTGCCGTATGCGTCAATACATTCGTCCAGCTGCGCCACCGTGCGCACGCCGATGATGGTGCTGGTGATTTGCCATTTGGTGTAGCAAAACGCCAGTGCCATTTGCGTGGGCGACATGCCGTTGGCCAGCGCCAACGCGTTATAGCGGCGCGCCGCGATGAGCGCATCTGGGCGACCCCAGCGCTGTTTGCGCATGGTTTCAAACAGGGTCAAACGCGCATCTGCCGGCGCGGCCTCGGCCCCTTCTCCGGTCAAACCACTCTTGTCAAATTTACCTGTGAGCAAACCAAATGCCAGTGGCGAGTACGGAATTTGCGAGACGCCCAGGCGGTGCATGGTTTCGTCCAAGCCATTTTCCAAGGTGCGGTTCAGCAAACAATACGGGTTTTGCACGGTAGCGATTTTGGGCAGGCCATGCTGCTCAGCCAAGCGCACAAACTCATGCACGCCATACGGTGTTTCATTGCTCAAGCCAAAAGCGCGGATTTTGCCGGCTTTGACCAATTTATCCATCGCCCGCAGCTGGCCGAGGATGGGCGTGACTTCCAATTCTTTGCTCGGGTCATAGCTCAAAATACCAAACGCGGGCACGTGGCGCGAGGGCCAGTGGATTTGGTACAGGTCGATCACATCGGTCTTCAAACGCTTCAAGCTGGCGTCACAGGCATCAATCATCATCTGCTCGGTCAAATCGGCATCGCCATGGCGGATCCAGTTCATACCCCGCGCCGGGCCGGCCACCTTGGTAGCGAGCACCAACTTCTTGCGCGCTTCCGGCCGTTTGGCGAACCAGTTGCCGATGATGATTTCGGTGTGATTGTACGTCTCCGGGCGTGGCGGCACGGCGTACATTTCGGCTGTGTCGAAGAAGTTGATACCGCGCTCCAGCGCTCTGTCCATGATGGCAAAAGAGGTCGCCTCGTCCACCTGCGCGCCAAAAATCATGGTGCCTAGGCAGATGGGGGTGACGCTCAGGTCGCTGGAGCCGAGTTGGACGTGTGGAAAATTTTTCATAGTTTTACGTGTTTTGGGTAGGAATTGGGTAACTATTGGGCGAGTGGTCGGTGGGTGTTGGTTCAGGATTGCCTTTTATTCTAGCGACTACTGGAAGCCTAAGAACTTATACTGTGCAGGTAAACACTGGAACAGGAAACGAATATGGCAGCCCAGGGGAAAAACAAGCACAAAGACACACCGGCCGCTGCGGCTACAGACGACAAGGCCACTGAAGCGACAAGCGTGGTCCAGGCGAGCCCCAGCTTTGAAGAAAGTTTCCCTATTGTGGGAATTGGCGCTTCGGCAGGGGGTCTCGCCGCCTTTGAAGCCTTCTTCTCTGGCATGCCGGCCGATGTCGAGCCCGGTATGGCTTTTGTCGTGGTGCAACATTTAGCACCTGACCACAGCAGCATCCTCTCCGAGCTCATGCAGCGCTACACCCGCATGAAGGTGTATCAGGTGGAGGACGGCATGTGGGTGCAGATCAACTGCGTCTACATCATCCCGCCCAACCGCGACATGGCGTTTTTGAACGGCGCGCTGCAGCTCATGGAGCCCACCGAGCCGCGCGGCCACCGCCTGCCGGTTGATTTTTTGTTTCGCTCGCTGGCGCAGGATCAACGCGAACGTGCCATTGGCATCGTCTTGTCCGGCACCGGCAGCGATGGCAGCATCGGCATGCGCGCCATCAAGAGCGAAGGTGGCATGGTGATGGCGCAATTGCCCGACTCCTGCGAATTTGATGGCATGCCGCGCAGCGCCATCGCCACCGGTTTGGTGGATTACGAGCTGTCCCCGGCCGAGATGCCCGCCCAACTCATGGCCTATGTGGCGCATGCCTTTGGTCATCCACCCCGGCTGGCGACCCAGTCCACACCACTCACCGAAAATGCGCTGAAAAAGATCTTTATCTTGCTGCGCACCCAGACCAGCCACGATTTTTCGCAGTACAAACCCAGCACCATCTGCCGGCGTATCGAGCGGCGCATGGCCGTGCACCAGATCAACTCGACCGATGCCTATGTGAAATACCTGCAGCAATTTCCGGTCGAGGTGGAAGCCCTGTTTCGCGACTTGTTGATCGGCGTGACCCAATTTTTCCGGGACCCTGAAACTTTTGAGGTGCTCGAAACCCAAGTCATTCCCAAGCTCTTCGAGGGCAAGCCCGCCAGCTCTGTCATCCGCGCCTGGTCGACCGGCTGCTCGACGGGTGAGGAGGCCTACTCGATCGCCATCTTGCTGCACGAGCGTTGCGAAAAGCTGAAACAAGTCTACAAGCTGCAGGTTTTCGCCACTGACATCGACAGCCGCGCTATCAGCACAGCGCGCGCGGGGGTCTACCCAGCCAGTGTGGTGGAGAATATTTCGGCTGAGCGCCTGGCCCGCTTTTTCACTGCCGAGCCGGACGGCAGCGCCTACCGTATCCATAAAAGCATCCGCGATTGTCTGATCTTTTCTGAGCATGATGTGATCAAAGATCCGCCGTTTTCAAAGCTCGACCTGATCAGCTGCCGCAATTTGCTGATTTATTTGAATACGGATCTGCAAAAGAAACTCATCACGCTGTTCCATTACGCGCTGCAACCGGGCGGCGTGCTGTATCTGGGCAACTCGGAGACGATTGGCGAGTTGGGCGACATGTTCACCGTGCTCGACCGCAAAAGCAAGATCTACCAGCGCAATGAAGATTTCCAGGGCGAGCGGCGCGGCGCTTTGGGTCGGTTTTTACCGCCCATGATGCTCAAAGACAAGGATCAACCGCTGTTTACCGGAAAAATGCTGTATCCGGTGAGGCTGTCGCTGCGCGAGTTGACTGAGCAAGCGTTTTTGCAGCAGCTGAACCCCATTGGTGCACTGGTCAATGGCCATGGCGATATTCTTTACCTGCATGGCCGAGCAGGACTATTTTTAGAACCCGCGCCGGGTGATGCGGGTATCAACAACATCTTGAAAATGGCGCGCGAAGGCTTGCGCCGCGATTTGACGTCCGCGCTGCACAAAGCTGTAGGCAGCAAAGATCGTATTCAGTGTCTGAATATTCGTGTCAAAACCAACGGTCACCACACGCTGGTCAATCTCAGCGTTTCCCCCGTGTTGTCCAGTACAGCGGGTGCGCTTGAATCGCCGCTGTTTTTGGTGATTCTGGAAGTAGCCCCTGCCCCGCCAACCCAGCCCAGCGCGGTGGCGGCCATAGCGCAGAGCGCATCTGCGGCCAGCCACAACGGCGACACCCATGCGCAAATTGTGGAACTCAACGAAGAACTCCAAGCCAAAGAAGAATACCTGCACGCTGCCCAAGAGGAGCTGGAAACCTCCAACGAAGAGCTCAAATCGTCCAACGAAGAGATGCAGTCGGTCAACGAAGAGCTGCAGTCCACCAACGAAGAACTGGAAACCTCCAAGGAGGAAATGCAATCCATCAACGAGGAGTTGTCCACCGTCAACACCGAATTGCAAATCAAAGTGACCGATCTGTCACGCGCCAACAACGACATGAACAACCTGTTGGCCGGCACCGGTATTGGCACCATTTTTGTGGATTTCAACCTGCGCATCTTGCGTTTCACCCCGGCAGCCACGCGCATCATCAACCTAATTTTGAGTGACGTGGGCCGGCCTGTCGGTCATATTGTGTCGAATCTGGTGGGCTACGACCGCTTGGTCGCGGACGTGCAAGAGGTGCTCAGAACGCTGATACCCAAAGAAATTGACGTGCAAACACCGGAGCCCAAAAACTACACCATACGCATCTTGCCCTACCGCACGCTGGACAACGTGATCGAGGGCGCGGTGATCACCTTTGTCGACATCACCGAGGTGGTCCGCACCCGTGAGGCTTTGCAAAAGGCCAACGAGCTGCTGCGTCTGGCCGTGGTGGTGCGCGATGCGCATGACGCCATCACCGTGCAGGATTTGGAAGGTCGCATCATCGCCTGGAACCCCGGCGCGGTCAGGATGTATGGCTGGACTGAGCTAGAGGCGCTCAGCATGAACGTGCGCGACCGTATACCCAAGGCGCTGCAAGAATCAGCCTTGTCGAAAGTGCATCAACTGAGCCAAGCCGAAATACTGGAACCCTACCAAACGCAACGACTGGCGAAAGACGGTTCGGTCAAAGTGGTGTCATTGACCTCCACCGCTTTGCTCAACGAATCAGAAAATATGTATGCAATTGCAACAACTGAACGACTAAAGCAACAAGGTTTGATTAACAAATAAAATCGGCACAAAATATATTGCATGGATGCGAACCGCCTCAACAACGTGTCGTCCATCGACACACTGCGAATCTTGCAACGGCAGGCGTAAGACATCGTCAGTGGCCAAGTCGCTGTCGCGACGGCCAACCTGAAGGCCTTGTCGCCTGCGGTGGTGCTCAAGCTGGTGCATGAGCTGCAGTTGCACGAAATCGAGCTTGAAATGCAAAACGAAGAGCTCAGAAAGACCCAAATAGAGCTTGAGTTGACGCGAGAGCGCTATTTTGACCTGTACGACCTCGCACCCATCAGCTATTGCACAACCGATGAGCTGGGTGTCATTTTGGAAGCCAATTTGGCTACCGCCGAGCGACTGGGTCAGCCACGCAGCGAGCTGGTCGGTCAGCCCATCAGCCGCTACATCTAGCAAAGAATGCCAGGATGACTTCTACCATTGCCGCAGACTTTTGTATGCGAACGGTGAGAGGCAAGGCTGCGAGTTGCGGTTGGCCCAACCCGATGGCGAGGCACATTGGGTTTATTTAACCATCAACACCGCCAAAGACACGCAGGGTGACAAGGTGCAACGCGTGGTGCTGACCGACATCACAGAAGCTAAATTCTTGTCACGCGCCATGCTGCAGGACGACTCAGGCTTGCACGCTTAAGCCAATAGCCAGTCTAAAAGCCCTGAGTTTCAACATCGCTTGCGTTCATGATGTGTTCATCTTCTCAAGCTGCTGCCAAGGATATTTTTAATGTACGCAGACATTAAATGGAGCACAATGGGGGGATATGCAAAAACCCCCGCTTGGAAACCTACATGCTCTGAGTGCCGCACAAGCTCTGCGCCAAAAAGCGGAGATGCTTGTCAGCGGCAAAGAAGCGTTGTCGAATGAAAGCTTGGCGAACATGTCGCCGACCTTGGTGCTCAAGAAGCTGCACGAGCTGCAGGTGCACCAAATCGAGCTTGAAATGCAAAACGAAGAACTCAGGCAGACGCAGTTGCAGCTTGAGGCGATGCGGGCGCGCTATTTTGACCTGTATGACCTGGCACCCATCAGCTACTGCACGGTCAATGAAGCTGGCCTCATCGTAGAAGCCAATCTGGCCGTGGCCGAACTGCTGGGGAAGGTGCGCAGCAGGCTGGTCGGTCAGCGTATCAGCAGCTACATCAGCAAAGCCTACCAAGACAGTTATTACCTGAGCTGTAAGCTGTTACGGGCTGACGGTGAGCGGCAGAACTGCGAATTGCATTTAACCCGACCCGATGGCGTGGCTCTTTGGGTGCAGATGAGCATCACGGTTTTGAAAGACAGCCATGGTGAGAGCCTGCAATACATGGTGTTGACCGACATCACAAGTGCCAAAATCTTGGCGCTGGCCATGCAAGAGAGCGAGCATAAATTGCGCGGTTTGGTTGACAGCCATCATTTGACGCTGGTTCCCCGATAGTTTTCCGCCCAGTTCCCCGTTAGCTCCTTGTTAGTTCCCCGCCAGTCGCGCCCTCTCCCGCTCCTCCTCCTGCAGCCGCAGCACCCGCCGCTGCACCTTGCCCGTCGTCGTCATCGGCAGTGCTGCAATGAATTCAATCTCTTTGGGGTATTCGTAGGGCGCTAACAGGGATTTGACGTGGGCTTGCAGCTCCAAAATCAGTGTTTTTTCTGAAAAGCCTTCATTTTTACTGATTTTTAAGGCTCTAGCCGGCGTATTTATTGACTTAAATGCTATTAAATTTATAGCGTTCTTAATCTTGTAGTTGATGTCATATTTCTCGGCATAACCGGCAGCCAAAACCACGTAGGCCTTGACCACCGCGCCGCGCTCGGCGTCGGGTTTGGGCACGACGGCGGCGTTGGCGACGGCGGGGTGTTTGACGAGGCAGTTTTCGATTTCAGACGGCCCTATGCGGTAGCCGGCGGCTTTGAAGACGTCGTCAGCGCGGCCTTGGTACCAGAGGTAGCCGTCGGCGTCGCGAGTGGCTAAATCGCCGGTTCTGCACCAGTCGCCCGTGAATTTCGACTGGGTGGCAGCTTCGTTTTTCCAATAACCGAGGAAGAAAATCGG
Source organism: Polaromonas sp. (assembly GCA_043780435.1). GTDB lineage: Bacteria > Pseudomonadota > Gammaproteobacteria > Burkholderiales > Burkholderiaceae_C > Aalborgiella. The sequence goes on along the minus strand of JAYWCQ010000047.1, from coordinate 3,164 downwards.
GTCGGACTGGCCGTGGATGTCAAAGCGGTTCACCGCCACGTCACCCGGTACGCCGTCGGGGCATATCTTGCCGTCGTCGTCGATCACAGCCACGTGATGCCCTGGGTAGGGTTTGCCCATGCTGTTGGCTTTTGAAGGCCAGCCTCGAAGCATAAGCGCGGAATTTTTCGACGAGCCGCCTCTAGAAAAATGAGTCCCCTTGGGGGGCAGCGCAGTACGCGAAGCGACAAGCGTGGGGGCAAAGTTACCGACGATGTAGTTGATCTCGGTTTGCCCGAACATTTCGTTGACGGTGACGCCGAGCTGCTTTTGGCAGTAGTCGTAAACCGCATCGCCCACCGCCTCGCCCGCGCTCATGATGGCTTGCAAGCGCAATTTGTAGTGCTTTTTCGGCTCGGGAATGGCTTTCAGCATGGCTTTGAGCGCCGTGGGGAAGAGGAAAGTGTGGGTAACGCGCTGGGTTTGCAGCAGCTCAAAGGTGGCTTCGGGGCTGAACCGGCCTCTGAACGCCACGATTTCGCGGCCAAAGTACAGCGTGGGCAGCAGTGCATCCATCAGCCCGCCCGTCCACGCCCAATCGGCGGGGCTCCAAAAGATGGCGCTGGAGGATTTATTTGTCTTACCGTCGAAGCCAAACCAGTTTTGGCTGCAAACGAAGCCCGTCAAGTTGCCAATCAGTGCCCGATGCGGAATCAACGCGCCTTTTGGTGGGCCCGTCGTGCCGCTGGTGTAGATCAAAATCGCGCCTTCATCAGCCTTTGTGACCACATAAAACTTGCTTTTAACTATACTTTTAATAGCAGCATAGTCAATAAATACGCCGGTTATAGGCATAATTGATACCAATTTAGGGCAATTTGACTGAATTTGACGCAAACTCAGCTCGGATACCTCGTCCACCAGGGCGACGATGGCGTCTGAGTCGTTGATGCGGTATTCCAGCGCGTCGGGGCCAAACAGCATGGACAGCGGCACAGCTATCACCCCCATTTGCAGCACCGCCATGTAGGCGACGGCTGTTTCAAAGCGCTGCGGCAAAACGATGGCGACGCGGTCGCCGCGTTTCACGCCTGCATCTGCGAGCTTGGCAGATAGAAAATTAGCCGCCTGCTGCAGCTCTAAATACGTGTAAGTCTTTGATTTTGCTAGAGATTGATTGGAGGCGTGCTCTCGAATCGCCACCGCATTTGGCGTTTTCTTCGCCCAGCGGGTGCAGCAAACGTCGGCAATGTTGAAATCTTCGGGCACGTGCCAGCGAAAGTTGCTGTGCAAATCCGCATATTGATCCATTTGCTGCGTTTGGACGCTGTCCTTTACTTGACTCATTTTCATAGTTTGCCCAGATAATTTCTTTATGATGTTGCAATGCACAAAAATACGACCAATACCTCGCTTGAGGAACCAATGTACACGGTTAAAAGAGCGCCTAGAAGCGAATTTATTCCGATTCGTAACCTGAATTATCACGTGCTCGTGTGGGGCGACGCTGCCTCGCCGCCTCCGCCGCTGGTCTTGATGCACGGCTGGATGGACGTGGCAGCGTCTTACCAATTCGTGGTGGATGCTTTGTCAGAGGCGTTTTTTGCGAACCGGCTCATCATCGCGGCGGATTGGCGCGGCTACGGTAAGACGACTGGGGCAAAGGTTGACAACTATTGGTTCCCCGATTACATGGCGGATTTGGACTTTTTGCTGGATCACTACGCGGGCGACAAACCTGTTGACTTGGTCGGCCACAGCATGGGCGGCAATGTCGTGATGATGTATGCGGGCGCACGGCCAGCGCGGGTGCGCCGACTGGTCAATTTAGAAGGTTTTGGCATGTCCGCCTTCACCCCCGACCAAGCGCCTGGCCGCTATGCCAAGTGGATGGACGAGCTGAAAAAGCTCTACCGTGGCGAGATGGCTTTGACGTCTTATGACAAAGCCGATGGCGTGGCCCGCCGCTTGATGAAAACCAACCCGCGCTTAGCGCGGGACGAGGCTGGCAAAGCCAAGGCCAACTGGCTAGCGCGGCACTGGGCGGCTGAAAATGCCGAGGGCCAATGGGAGATTTTGGGCGACGCCGCCCACAAAATCACCAATGCCAACTTGTTTAGCGTACCAGAAGCCTTAGAGCTCTACAAATGCATCACCGCCCCCGTGCTGGTGGTCGAAGCCAGTGACGACTCGCTCAGCCAATGGTGGGGCGGCAAATACACGCTGGTGGAGTTTCATGAAAGGCTGAAAAACGTGCCGAATTGCACCGTCAAAGTCGTGCAAGACGCCGGCCACATGATGCACCATGACAAACCTGAAGAATTGGCGGGGATGCTTGAGGGGTTTGTGAATAGCTGATCAGGGTTAAACATGCGAAAATGCAGGGTTAAGCGCTGAAAATACTCAGCCGCACAATCAACCGCATTTTTAGAACTCGCAAGGATATTCCCCCATGGACGCAGAACAAATCAACAGCATTGGCAGTCACTTGGTCGATTTGACCGCACGGACGCTTGATTTACGGGGGTATCTTTGACTACGATGCCAAATCTGAGCGTCTGCGCACGGTCAATGCATCCTTAGAAGACCCAACGGTCTGGAACGACCCGAAAAAAGCCCAAGAACTCGGGCGTGAGAAAAAAGCGCTGGACGGCGTGGTGTTGACGATTCAAACCCTGGATATCGAGCTGGCTGACAACGCTGAGTTGTTTGAGATGGCCAAGGAAGAAGGTGACTTTGACAGCCTGGAGCACATCGAAACCGAAGCCAGCAAGCTGGAAGAACAAGTCGCGCAGATGGAATTCCGCCGCATGTTCAACAACCCGGCCGACCCGCTGAACTGCTTTTTGGACATCCAATCCGGCGCGGGCGGCACCGAGGCCTGCGACTGGGCCAGCATGTTGCTGCGCCAGTACCTCAAGTACGCGGAGCGCAAAGGCTTCACAACCACCATTGAAGACGAAACTCCGGGCGATACCGCTGGTATCAAAGGCGCGACCATCAAAATCGAAGGCGAATACGCCTTTGGCCTGCTGCGCACCGAAACCGGCGTACACCGCCTGGTGCGCAAGTCGCCGTTTGACTCCTCGGGCGGGCGCCACACCTCGTTTGCCTCGGTGTTTGTCTATCCAGAAATTGATGATTCAATTGAAATCAACATCAACCCTGCCGATGTACGTGTGGAC
>JAYWCQ010000046.1:0-9258 GCA_043780435.1 Polaromonas sp. | reverse complement strand
CGCTGTCGCTGTACTTGGAAGTTTTCATGAAAAGTCTTTCTGCCCAACTGGGCTTGAAATTCTACTTTTACATGATGCTTTTTTTAGGGGGGATTACCGCGCTTTGCGCTTGGGCAGAACCCATGGTTGTGGCAAACAGCAAAGCTGCCAATGAAACTACGCTAGATTTTAGAAGTTGGCATCTTGACATGATGAACCCTAAATTTTCGAATAAAACCCTGCAATTTTAGCGAACTTGTTACGGCAGGCTACTGGTAACAACGCCTAAAAGTGTATACAAAAATATAAGGGCACAGTTTATGGCAATTTCATTTACTTCTTCATTCACTTATCCATTTGCTTCACTCTGCAAGGCGCATAAGCATCCAAATCCGGCTTGTAAACCGCTGTTTGAACATCCATAAGCCCGAGAACGGTATGGAAATAGTTGTCATGACTCAATTTTTCGCCAGATCGACTTGCCATGCAATCCGTGTCTAGGTTATGGCGACCGATAAAATCATTGGCAAACCAACTGATCCAGGGAACATGCTTTTGCACATCAGGCGCAATGGCATAGGGCAGGCCATGCAAGTAGAGGTTGTTTTCACCCAACGATTCCCCATGGTCAGACACATACAGCATGCCACCTTGAAGGGTTGCTGCTTTTGATTTCAGCATACCAATGACCTTGCTTAAAAAGTAGTCGGTATAGGCAATGCTGTTGTCATAGGCATTGACCAACTCAGCGCGTGTGCATTCTTGCAAAGCATTGTTGGTGCACTCTGGTTTGAATTTTTTAAGCGCTTCAGGAGAGCGTTTGTAATATGCAGGGCCATGACTGCCCATTTGGTGCATCACCACCACCGCACCTCTGCTGAGTTTGTCAAAGGGGATTTCTCGTAACCGTACATCGAGGTTATGCAGCATGATTTCATCAAAGCATTCACCCGTGCTACAAAACTCGGGCATATCCAGTTTGCTGGTCGCTTGCCGGTAAACGCGGTCACAAATGCCTTTGCAGCCCGATTGATTTTCCAGCCAGATGACGGCAAGTCCGGCTTTGTCCAAAACATCTATTAGATTCTGATAATCAGCCTGTTTGTTTTCGTAAGCCGATTTTCCCAAGTGGGAAAACATGCAGGGCAGCGATGTGGCCGTTGTTGTGCCGCAAGACCAAACATCGGTTTGGGTGGTGAGTTCACCACTTTGGTCCATATTTTTTTTGATGGCTTTGAGCAAGGGCGTTGTGTCACGGTTATAGCCGTTGATGCCAAAATTACCACTCCTGGCTGTTTCACCAACCACCAAAACCAAGAGTGGAATTTTTGGCTGGTTTGTATACATTGACCCTAGTTTGGCATCTGAGCCAATGACTTGTAGCGCACCTGTCGGATTTTGCAAAGGCTGTATCGCCAAGTGCCCCAAACCATAAAAAGAATTCAAAGGGTTGATCAAGTAACGCAGCTGAATATGGTTGCGCATGCTCGATGCGAAATCTTGGTAAATAGGAAACACAGCGACTGCAGCAACAATGCAGCTGGCCAGGAAAAGTTGCGCATTGCCAGCCAGTGTTTTTAAAACTGTCAATTGTTTTACCTGTCTTTTCCACAGCACAGCGATGGGTATCACAGCCAAAAATAAAACTGCTACGACCAACTTCCAGCTAAAAAGGTCTAACGACTCCCGCAAATCTGTTTGTAATACATTCACCATCATGGAGCTGTCTATGACCACGCGGTAGCTCAACATGAAATAGGCGCCAAAGGCTGCACTGATTAAAAACAGCGCAATCACTGGCTTCAGCGTCCAGCGCCAGCACAGCAAACTCATCAACATGCACAGCAAGGCTGCAATCAACGCTGCAAACGCGATGCCAAACCACACGGCTCGCCAGTCGTTCATTTCGGGCAACCGTGCTAATTCTTGCCAAAGCGCAAGATTACCTATGCTGGCCAACCAAATGCTGGCTAAAACCATGAGCCAGATGGGATGAATCGCCCGTACTTGCCTGTTTAGCAATGACGGTTTTTTAGCATCAAATAATTTCAAAAACATGTATTTTTGATGTTAATTTCATGAAATATTGCTATATTTTAAATAGCTATATGGTCAGTAAATACGCCGGCTAGAGTCGAATTTATACCTTGAAAAAGCCTTTTAGTTTGTCTGCCCAGCTGTCACTGGTGGGCGAGTGCTTGGCACCACCTTTTTTCAGCGATTCGTCAAATTCTTTCAATAATTTTCGCTGATGCTCTGTCAGTTTGACCGGTGTTTCAATACTGATGTGGCAATACAAATCGCCCGGGTAGCTGCTGCGCACGCCTTTGATGCCTTTGCCACGCAGACGGAACTGCTTGCCTGCTTGCGTACCGTCAGGGATGTCAATCGCCGCCTTACCGGCTAAAGTTGGCACGTCGATTTCGCCGCCCAAAGCGGCGGTGGTGAAGCTGATCGGTACCGAGCAATGCAAGTCGTCGCCATCGCGCTCAAAAATATCGTGCTTTTTCAGACGGATTTCGATGTACAAATCACCCGGTGGGCCACCATTGGTGCCTGGCTCGCCGTTGCCGGTGGAGCGGATGCGCATGTTGTCGTCAATACCGGCTGGAATTTTGACTTCCAGCGTTTTGTTGGTTTTGGTTTTACCCACACCCATACAGGCTGAGCAAGGTTCAGGAATCAGTTTGCCATTGCCTTTGCAGGTCGGGCAGGTTTGCTGCACGCTGAAAAAGCCTTGGCGCATTTGCACCTGCCCGTGGCCGTGGCAGGTGGCGCAACTTACCACTTTGGTGCCGGGTTTCGCGCCGCTGCCATGGCAGGTGGTGCAATCGTCCCAGCTTGGAATGCGGATTTGTGCTTCTTTACCCAATGCCGCTTCTTCCAGCGTCACTTCCATGGCGTAGCTTAAATCGCCACCGCGGTAGACCTGTCGCCCACCTTGACCGCGTCCGCCTTGCTGGCGGCCACCAAACACATCGCCAAAAATATCGCCAAACGCCTCGGCAAAACCGCCAAAACCTTCGCCACCGCCCGCGCCGCCGCGCATGTTGGGGTCTACGCCCGCAAAACCGTGCTGGTCATACGCCGCGCGCTTTTGTCCGTCAGACAGCATCTCGTAGGCTTCTTTGGCTTCTTTGAATTTATCCTCAGCCACCTTGGCTGTATCGCCTTGGTTGCGGTCAGGGTGGTGCTTCATCGCCATCTTGCGATAAGACTTTTTGATTTCTTCTTCGGAAGCATTTTTAGGGACGCCTAGGGTTTCGTAATAGTCGCGTTTTGACATGATCGGTCGTATTTTTCTTCAACAATGGCAGTGGTTCAGTTAGCGCAAACGCCGCGATGAGGATCGGAGTCGATCATCATGCGCGGCGCATAGAGCTTGCGACAGCTCGTCCAGTGGTTCTTACTTAACCTTTGGCGGCTTCTTTAGGGTCTTTATTCTCTTTCACTTCTTTCACTTCAGCATCGACCACATTGTCGTCTGCTGCTGGCTTGGCATTCGCGCCGGCTTGGTCTGCACCCGCTGCACCGCTAGCTGCATTCGCGGCTTCCTGTGCTTGCATGTCGGCATACATTTTTTCGCCAAGCTTCTGGCTGACTTCCATCAGGCTGGTGTTTTTGGCTTCAATCGCAGCGGTGTCGTCAGTCTTGACGGCTTCTTCCAGTTCTTTGATAGCTGCTTCAATTTTCTCTTTCTCGCCCGCTTCCAGTTTGTCGCCATACTCGCCGAGTGATTTTTTCACGCTGTGCACCGTGGCTTCGCCTTGGTTACGCGCTTGTACCAGCGCGAGCTTCTTCTTGTCGTCTTCAGCGTTCAACTCGGCGTCTTTGACCATTTGCTGGATTTCCGCTTCAGTCAAACCAGAGTTTGCCTTGATGGTGATCTTGTTTTCTTTACCGGTGCCCTTGTCCTTAGCGCCCACGTGCAAAATGCCGTTGGCGTCAATGTCGAACGACACTTCAATCTGCGGTGTACCGCGCGCTGATGGTGGGATGCCTTCGAGGTTGAATTCGCCCAGGCCTTTGTTGCCAGCGGCGATTTCGCGCTCGCCCTGGAAGACCTTGATGGTCACCGCAGGCTGGTTGTCTTCAGCGGTCGAGAAGGTTTGTGCAAACTTGGTCGGGATGGTCGTGTTTTTCTTGATCATCTTTGTCATCACGCCACCCATGGTCTCGATGCCCAAGGACAGCGGTGTCACGTCCAACAACAACACGTCTTTGCGGTCGCCAGACAAGACCTGGCCTTGGATCGCAGCGCCCACGGCCACGGCTTCGTCAGGGTTCACGTCTTTGCGTGGCTCTCTGCCGAAGAATTCTTTGACCTTCTCTTGCACTTTAGGCATGCGGGTCATACCGCCGACCAAAATCACGTCATGGATGTCAGACACGCTGATACCCGAGTCTTTGATGGCGGTGCGGCACGGCGCAATGGTGCGCTCGATCAGCTCTTCCACCAACTGCTCCAGCTTGGCGCGGGTCATCTTGATGTTCAGGTGTTTAGGGCCTGTGGCATCTGCCGTGATGTAGGGCAGGTTGATGTCGGTTTGTGCGCTGCTGGACAGCTCGATCTTGGCTTTTTCAGCGGCTTCTTTCAGGCGCTGCAGAGCCAACACGTCTTTCGACAAATCAACGCCTTGCTCTTTCTTGAACTCGGCAATGATGAACTCGATGATGCGCTGGTCAAAATCTTCGCCACCCAGGAAAGTGTCGCCATTGGTGGACAGCACTTCAAATTGCTTTTCGCCATCAACGTCAGCGATTTCGATGATGGACACGTCAAAGGTGCCGCCGCCCAAGTCATAGACCGCAATCTTGCGGTCGCCTTTTTCCATCTTGTCCATACCAAATGCCAATGCTGCAGCGGTAGGCTCGTTGATGATGCGTTTCACGTCCAGACCGGCAATGCGGCCAGCGTCTTTGGTGGCTTGGCGCTGTGCGTCATTGAAATAAGCCGGCACGGTGATGACGGCTTCGGTGACTGGTTCGCCCAAGTAGTCTTCAGCGGTTTTCTTCATCTTGCGCAAAATGTCGGCGCTGACCTGTTGGGCAGAAATCGCCTTGCCTTGGGCTTCAACCCACGCGTCGCCATTGTCGGCTGCGACGATTTTGTAAGGCATCAAGGCGATGTCTTTTTGCACTTCTTTTTCAGTGAACTTGCGACCAATCAGGCGCTTCACCGCGTACAAGGTGTTTTTCGGGTTGGTCACCGCTTGGCGCTTGGCGGAGGCGCCCACCAGCACTTCACCGTCGGCTAAGTAGGCGACAACGGACGGGGTGGTGCGCGCGCCCTCAGAGTTTTCGATCACTTTAGGCACATTGCCTTCGATGATGGAAACGCAACTGTTGGTGGTTCCCAAGTCAATACCGATGATTCTTCCCATTTTTAACTCCTAGATTTGATATGTCGTTGTATCAAGCAGCGCGTTGATCGGGCTGCATGGCTATGTTTGATAAGTTGTGGATAACGTGAAAAGTTTCAAGTGTCCAAACGGTGATTTTTTGACTATTTCGGTGCGGAAACCGTCACCAAAGCGGGGCGCAGCACGCGGTCGGCGATCAAATAGCCCTTTTGCAAGACCATGACGACGCAGTTTGCCTCTAAATCTGAGGGCACCACGCTGATGGCTTGGTGCTGGTGCGGGTCAAACTTGGCACCTGCTTCAGGGTTGATGGCGATGACTTTGTTGCGCTCCAATGCGCTGGTCAGCTGACGCAAGGTGGCTGTTGCACCTTCGCGGACTTGTTCAATCGTCGCGTCTTTGATGGCTAAACCGGCTTCCAGGCTGTCAGTCACAGGCAGCAAGCTCTCGGCAAAGCCTTCTACGGCAAATTTGCGGGCTTTGCTCACGTCCTCGTCGGCGCGGCGTCTGGCGTTTTGCACCTCGGCTTGGCCGCGCATGTATTGGTCTTGCAAATCGGCGACCTTGGCTTTTAAAGTGGCCACTTCGGCTTGGGCAATCGCCAGCTCGCTGATGGCTTCCACTTCGTTGGCGGCTAAAGCAGCTTCGCGCTCTTCAGGGGAAGCGTCTAGCGGCACGCCGTCAGCGCCCATATTCACTTGATCTTGATTCAATGGCTCAGCATTTTTGCCAAGGTCTTGATTTTGTTCGGGTTTTTTGTTGTCAGACATGCTAAAAATACGGTTGGTTTGCTAGAAGTTCAGCAGCTGAGGGCGACTACGTGTTTTTCAAGTCAGCGTCGTAAATGCTATAAATATAATAGCAGTCTAGGCTTATAGTACACTGGATAAAGTCATATTTGACCTATTATTTAACCAATTAATTGGTTAAATAATAGGTCAAATGAAGAAATCAGCTAAAAATCAATGCGTAAATTAATGTGCGTCCAACAACTCAACTTCAAACTTCAAAGTCGCGTTTGGTGGAATCACGCCACCCGCGCCGCGTGCGCCGTAGCCGAGTGCTGATGGGATAATCAGCGTGCGTGAGCCGCCAATTTTCATGCCTTCAAAGCCTTGGTCCCAGCCTGGAATCACTTGTCCTGCACCCAATGAAAACGCAAACGGCTGAGCACGGTCTTTGCTGGAGTCAAACTTTTCGCCTTGCACGCCGTCGTTGAACAGCCAGCCGGTGTAGTGCACGTGCACGTGGTGGCCTTTTTTAGCCTCGCCGCCAGTGCCGACGACGGTGTCTGTGTATTGCAAACCAGTTGGGGTGGTGATCATGTTGCTCATGAGTTTTCCTTCAATCTTGAAAAGTAATAAAAAAAGGACAGTGTAATCTGTCCTTGTGGGGCTGTTTGTGTCTTTTCTGACACAAACAAAGTGAAGACTTATTTCTTTTTAGCCTGGTTATTCACCCATTTGGTGGCAAATGATGGCAAATCGCCCAAGCGACGCAGCAAATCAGCACCTGCACTGGTGACGATATAGCCAGAATCGTTGTGGTTGATCAAACCAGCTTCACGCATTTCTTTGATGCGGGTGTTCAGCGTGTTGGGTGTTACACCACCGACGCTGTCTTGCAACAAGCGGAAGGTTTGCGGGTGGCCATCTTTCAAGGCCCACAACACGCGAATCGCGTAACGTGACTCTAACAAACCTAGCAATTGGGCAACTGCTGCATTTTCTTTTGTACTCATAGATCTATATCTCCTGAAGCGCGCACACATTTGAATGTGGCAATGTTGTTATAAAAAACCAACTGAACTAACAATTTCGAAACATATCCAAGGCCTGCCTGAACATATATTTGTAAACCAAATATAGCTTAAAAGCTAGCTTGCTCCTAGTTTTATAGCTATGTTTTCGACATTATTAGATGAAAAACCGACAGTAAATTGTCAAAAATCCCACAAATTCACGAATTTCATCCCCAAAACAGGCGATGAAGTCCCGTGTACCAAAGTTTTAACCCAAGGATTGGTATTGCCTCAACCTGGTTTTTAAAAAGTCAAAACCAGGTTGAGAGCAAAGATTTAAAGCGTATCAATAAAGCTGCGCAGCTTGTCCGAGCGGGTAGGGTGCTTGAGTTTACGCAAGGCTTTGGCTTCGATTTGACGAATCCGCTCACGCGTCACGTCAAACTGTTTGCCCACTTCTTCCAGCGTGTGGTCGGTGCTCATTTCGATACCGAAACGCATGCGCAGCACTTTGGCTTCGCGTGGTGTTAGGCCATCCAAAATGTCTTTCACGACATCGCGCAAGCCAGCCTGCATCGCGGCTTCCAGCGGCGCGGTGTTGTGGCCGTCTTCGATGAAATCTCCCAAGTGTGAATCGTCATCGTCACCAATCGGTGTTTCCATGGAGATCGGCTCTTTCGCAATCTTCATGATCTTGCGAATCTTGTCTTCCGGGATCTCCATCCGCTCGGCCATTTCCTCCGGCGTGGGCTCGCGGCCCTGCTCGTGCAGGAACTGGCGGCTTGTCCGCACCAGCTTGTTGATCGTCTCGATCATGTGGACCGGGATGCGGATCGTGCGCGCCTGATCGGCGATGCTGCGGGTGATCGCCTGGCGGATCCACCAGGTGGCGTAAGTGCTGAACTTGTAGCCGCGGCGGTACTCGAACTTGTCGACCGCCTTCATCAGTCCGATGTTGCCTTCCTGAATGAGATCAAGGAATTGCAGGCCGCGGTTGGTGTACTTTTTCGCGATCGAGATCACCAGCCGCAGGTTCGCCTCGACCATTTCCTTCTTGGCGATGCGCGCTTCGCGTTCGCCCTTCTGGACCATGTTGACGATCCGGCGGAACTCGATGAGCGCCATGCCGGTGGCGGACGCAATGTCCGACACCTCGGCGCGGATCCGCTCAACCGCGTCGAGCTCGTTCTCGGCAAACGCCGCCCACTTCTTGTCCTTGCCCGATTGCGCGGACAGCCAGCCATCATCGAGCTCGTGCCCGACGTAGCTATCGAGGAAGTCCTTGCGGTTGACCTTGTGGCGTTCGGCCAGGCGCAGCATCTGCCCGCCCAGCGCGGTCAGGCGGCGGTTGAAGGCATAGAGGTTGTCGACCAGGTATTCGATCTTGGTGGCGTGGAACTGCACGCTCTCGACCTGCGCGGTGAGTTCCTCGCGCAGCGCCTGGTAGTTCTTTTCCTTGGTGTTGGTGAACGCCCCGCCGGCGCCCATCACGCCCAGACGATCGGTCTGGATTTTCTCGAACTTCTTGAACAGCGCGGTGATGTGGGCAAATTTCTCGAGCGCTTCGGGCTTGAGCTGGGCTTCCATCTGCGCGAGGCTGAGGGTGTTGTCCTCTTCCTCTTCCTCGACCGGGCGACGCGTGCGCGGCTCGCCGTCTTCGTCCAATTCCTCGGCGGCGGGTTCTTCCTCGACCTCTTCCTCTTCCTTGTAGGACGGGCCGGCGGTCGCTTCGGTAATTTCGCCGTCGGCTTCTTCCTCGGCGCCTTCGGTCAGGGTTTCGGGTGGTGGTTCCTTGGACAGCATCGCGTCGAGATCGAGGATCTCGCGCAGCTGCATCTCGGCGGCATTGAGCGCCTCGGACCACTGGATGATCGCGTGGAAGGTGATCGGGCTTTCGCACAGCCCCAGGATCATCGTGTCGCGCCCGGCTTCGATCCGCTTGGCGATGGCGATTTCGCCCTCGCGGCTGAGCAGTTCGACCGCGCCCATCTCACGCAGGTACATCCGCACCGGATCGTCGGTGCGCTCGATGATTTCCTTTTTCTTGATCAGGTCGGGACGCTCGGCACCCTGATCGGGCTCGTCGATCTCGTCGACGTCCTTCTCTTCGGGGTCGATCGCGTCTTCGTCGGATTCGACGATGTTGACACCCATCTCGCTGATCGCGGACATGAT
>JAYWCQ010000045.1:0-8096 GCA_043780435.1 Polaromonas sp. | reverse complement strand
AGGCAATCGCGCGTAGTCTCTGAACTCATTGACCAAGCGCTTCATGGCTTCGACCTGATCCACAATCGTTTTGACGGATTTGGTGACGACAGCCTGCTCTGGTTCCTCTAATTTACCCGCCAGTTTTTTCTCTAAGCGCTGCGCTGAAAGCTGTATAGGTGTAAGTGGGTTTTTAATTTCATGCGCCAAGCGTCTCGCCACATCACCCCAAGCTTGCGCGCGTTGCGAGGACACAATTTCTGAAATATCGTCAAACACCAGCAAGCGGAGTGATTTTTTACCCTCATCGGCGCCAGCATTCAGATTGAAATTTTCACCCGGCAGTTCAGCCCCACGTGCGATCAGATTAATGATGTGCTGTGTGGCATAAGGAGATGATAGTGCCGTCGCACTTTGCTCTGCACCATTGTCGTTAGCAGCTTGCAGATTGAGCACATAAGATTGTTGCCAATGGTCAAGATTATGCAAATTCCGTTCGCTAAGATACGCATCAAATTGCGATTGAACACCCGATGCAAATGACTCTAGCCCTGCAATACTTGAAAGCGGTTTTCCGTCAAACGCTTCTAGTGAGGTACGTAAGATGCGCGCTGCGCCTGGATTGAACGATTGAATAGTGCCTTGGGCATCCAGCACAATCACACCTGAAGTCAAATTATCCAAAATCACTTGCAAGTTTTCACGTGCTGTGATGACTTGCAGCATGCTGCTGTCTACCGCTGCACGTGCATCAAAAAGCTGCTGCGTCATATCCGCAAACGAACGCGTCAAACCACTCAGTTCGTCTTTGCTTTTGAGTACAGGTTTAGGCGTCAAATCACCCGCTGCAACCTGGCGTACACCATCAGCCAACAACAACAAAGGGGCAGCGAGCTGTGCGCCTAAAAACACCGCAAGTAAAACCGCTGTAAATACCGCCAAAAATAGGCTCAAAGTTAACGTCGCAATGTACATGCGCTTCAAACCACCACGCGCTAAGGCTCTATTTTGATACTCTCGGTTGGCCTCGGTCACAGCCAATGCGTTGGCAACCAAGGTGGGCGAAAGCAACTGTGTCACTTGCAAATACCGTGGCTCAGATGAAATGCCTAAGCCACCAGCTTGTATGGCGACCAGTACTTTGATTTTTACAAGCGTTGGCGCAGCAGATGCACCAGCTGCCGCCTCATCAAGTCCATCCAAACTGACGATTTGACGTTGTGATTTTGCTGTCCGCAATTGCTGCTGCGTGGGACGATCAGGGTTTATTTGGTACCGAGATGCACCTGCGCTGCCGATGAGCTGCCCTGCAGATGTCCACAAAAAAGCATCTTGCAGGGACAACTGTTCGCGAATGCGCTCTAGCTCCAGCGAAGCTGCCACATCCGACATGTCTGACAGCCGTCTTGCCGCCACAACGGTGTTGTTGCTCAGTTCTGTAGAAAGCACATCAATCGTGACGCGACCTAAATTCAAACCAGCATCAAGTGCGGCCTCAACTTTGACATCAAACCAACTTTCGATGGACCGGGCTACAAATTGGTATGACACAACGTAAATCAAAACACCTGGTGCAAAGCCCACCAAACCAAATATCAAAGCCAACTTGACCAGCAATTGGCTGCCGAATTTTCCTTGTCTCAACCGCACCATCAAACGAATAGCCAAACCAATGATCAGGAGCAACAAGAGCGACGCGACCACCGCATTAACCACCAACAACTGGCCATAAGTTTCTTCGTATTGCGCACGGTTATTGGTAGATATCGTGAGCAGAAAAAAAAGTGCCAAACCAATGATCACCATCACGCCGGTGCCTAAGCCAAGCACCCAACGTATTTGGCGAGATTTCAGCGCGAGATGCTGAAGCCCAAACCATTTCGGCTTAATCACTTTGCCACCTCAGATGAAAATCGGATGCTTTTAGTGGTCGATATATTCCAATCGCTTTGCCCGATCAAGCCAATTTGAAACGGCCTCGGCATCTGAGAAACATCCAGCTTGAAGCTCAAATCTAAAGTGTGCAGCGCATCTGGGTCAAGGTCGGCTAGATCAACGATTCGCCATCGGCTAATGCGTTGAATTTTCGACATGGCCTCCGACAAGGTGTCGAAATATTGAGGCAGTCCACCCCCTAACCCCCCACCCAAACTGCTATTTAGACTGCCATTACTTCCAGTACTGTTAGAGACATTCAACCGCCATCTGCGAGTAAGTGGCTGGTAGGCAAGCCGCATTTGTCGTGCAGCGACTATGAGCTTTTTATCGTACCAATACCAGCGCTCTCGCCGCACCTCAGCCTCAGCCACAAAAATCAAAGGAATCCCTTTGAGCAACACATCTTCAACGGGAGCTGGCAAATCAAATTTAATCTGCGCATTCAAAAAGACGGTGCCGTCAGCCCGCTCAACCTGGCTTGAACTGATACTCGCAGTTGTCACACCTTCAGGACCTGCGGCATAAACCACTGTCAGGCCTGTGAACATGAAGAATGCGAACAAAACGATACGATTCCGCAGCATTTCTCCGAACAGAAACCCGTACATCAACCCGAACTTATGTCGCTTGTTTTTCAAAAAGTGCGTAGAAAAATCCATCATGGTTTATCAGGACATTGTCGGCGACGATTCCTGGTTTTGCACTGCTTTGAGGGATTAAATGGCCAGGAGAGGGCAGAAGTCGTGCATTTTTGTTGTTAGAAATGAACAATTCCACTTGATCTTGCCCTTCCGCCTTAAAGACGGAACAAGTACAGAACAGCAACCTTCCGCCGGGTTTAACCAGCGGCCAAAGTGACTTTAGCAGCGTACGTTGTATCTCTGCTAATTGGGCGACATCAGTTTCACGTCTTAACCAGCGAATATCTGGGTGACGTCGCACAATACCAGACGCCGTGCACGGTGCATCCAACAAGATCGCGTCAAACAATGCATCCTTCACAGCGTCAAACCAAGTATTGGGCTTAGAGGCATCCGCGACAATGATTTTTGCGGACAACCCTATGCGATCCAAATTTTGTTGAATCAATTCGCAACGTACAGCGTCAATATCAAGTGCAGTGACATCGCAATCAGCGATTTCAAGCAAATGCGCTGTTTTCCCGCCAGGTGCAGCGCAAGCGTCTAAAACGCGCAGCTTTGAAATCAAATTCATACCATTTAACAACAAGGGGGCGGCAAGTTGTGCTGCGGCATCCTGAACTGAAACGGTGCCATCAGCAAAACCCAAAATTTCATGAACGGGAATGGCTTTGCTAAAACCAACGCCAAACTCTCCGGCTTGACTTATTCCATTATTTGCTACGTTATTAATAGCGCCATAGTCAATCAAATAGTCGGCTATGGTTGTTTTTTTAGTGTTCACACGCAATGACAAAGGTGCATGCGAATTGTTTGAGCGCAATATATCCTGCCAAGCGTTTGGATGATCAATTTTGAGACGTTTTATCCACCATTGTGGATGGTTCCATTGCCCAACAGGGTGCGTTAGCGCCTTTAGGGTTAAGGCATCTTTTTCTCGCAAATAGCGCCGCAAGCACGCATTGATAAAATTGCTCGATGCTTTCGTATTCGGGTTGCGTTTCGCCGCTTCAACCGCTTGATCGACCAAAGTAAACGGCTCGTAATGCAAAGTAGCACTCTCACCACACAGAATTGCCAGCGCAACGCAAAGTAAAGCATCTGCTTCTTGCGGTGGCGCTCGTTTCGCCAAATAGCTTTTGATAATTTCAGCCGTACCCAACCAGCGCCACACATGAAAACTAAGCGCTTGTACGCCTGGTCTTAAAATAGTTTCAACTTGTTTTAACGCACTTGTGCCCGACTCGCCAGAACGCACAGCCTGCAACACGCTAGCTGTACTTTGCAGTTGTCGCCACAAAGGAATTTGAGCAGTCACTTTTTTTACTGCTGCTGATGGTTGTTGCAAGATCATATTATTTTGTCGTCGTTATGTATCAATGGCTTAAAGGCGAACACTGCGGCCAGTAACGACGGCGGGAACTGTTTGATAGCGTGGTTGTAGCGGGCGGTTGCAGATGTATAGCCATCTTTTGCAAGCTGGGACTTTACTTGCCATTGGTGCTCTTTTTGTTGTGACTTGTCATGCGTAATTGCGTCTACTGCGCTATAACTGTGTGATGAATCCTGCAATACAGCTGACGTAGTTTGCCAGACCACACACGCCTCATTTGCACGGGCGCGCAGGCGTACCATGCGGTTGTAGGCACCGACAGCCCAACAGATACATACTGCAAAAAAACTAACCCACAGTAGTGTTTTAAGCATTTTGAAATTCGTGCCAATAGATTTAATTCAGTACCAAAAAAAACGCCCCACAACCGCTAAGCGATGATGGGGCATTTCTCCTAACACCTTGATGTATATCTTAAAAGATATTACTCAGAGGCAGTATTTTCGGTATTGGCAACCTCTGCCGGAGCTTCGTCAGCACCATTGGCAAGTCCGTCGCGTTCTTCCGCTTCGGCTTGCGCAATAGCTTGACGCTCAACATCGTCCATTTGCTCTTTTGCTTTACGCGCTTGGTGATAAGCCAAGCCAGTACCGGCAGGAATCAAACGGCCAACAATCACGTTTTCCTTCAATCCACGCAGAGGATCGCGCTTACCCATGATGGCAGCTTCGGTCAGAACACGTGTTGTCTCTTGGAAAGATGCCGCACTGATGAAGCTATCCGTCGACAATGAAGCCTTGGTAATACCCAGCAACAAGTTAGAGAACGTCGCGGGCAATTTGCCTTCTGCGCGCAATGCATCGTTGGTGTTCAACATGGCCGCACGCTCAACTTGTTCACCATTGATGTAGCTAGAATCACCGGAATTTTCAACGACGACACGACGCAACATTTGACGAACGATCACCTCAATGTGCTTGTCATTGATCTTCACGCCCTGCAAACGGTAAACGTCTTGCACTTCATCAACAATGTAACGCGCCAATTCTTCGCTGCCAAGCAAACGCAAAATGTCTTGCGGATCAGCGGGGCCGTCCACAATGCTTTCGCCTTTGTTAACCACTTGGCCTTCATGCACCAAGATGTTTTTCTCTTTTGGCACGAGATCTTCCCAAACTGTACCTTCTGGATCCGTGATTTGCATCCGGATTTTGCCTTTGGTTTCCTTACCAAACGACACCGTACCAGTCATTTCCGCCAAGGTGCCTTTGTCTTTTGGTGTGCGCGCTTCAAACAACTCAGCAACACGCGGCAAACCGCCGGTAATATCGCGAGTTTTTTGACCTTCGATAGGAATGCGAGCCAACACTTCGCCTGGGCCCACGTCTTGACCATCACGCACTTGAATCAAGGCGCCAACAGGGAAACCAATCGTCACCGAGTGATCTGTACCAGGAATCTTCACTTCGTTGCCCGTTGCATCAATGAGCTTCACTTGCGGTCGCACGACTTTAGCCGCACCACGACGTTTCGGATCAATGACCACCATGGTGGACAAACCAGTGACCTCGTCAACTTGCTTGGCGACAGTCAAGCCTTCTTCTACGTTCTCAAACTTAGATTGACCAGCAAACTCAGTAATGATGGGACGTGTCAACGGATCCCAGTTAGCCAAAATAGCGCCAGATTTGATTTTGTCGTCGGCTTTAACAGCCAAGGTCGCACCATACGGCACTTTATGACGCTCGCGCTCACGTCCGTGCTCGTCATGGATAACGATTTCACCAGAGCGAGAAATGACAACCAAGTCTTTCTTGCTGTTCGTCACATAGCGCATGGTGGCATTGAAGCCAATCACGCCATTTGATTTTGCTTCGACGCTAGACGCAATCGCCGCACGTGAAGCGGCACCACCGATGTGGAAGGTGCGCATGGTCAGCTGAGTACCTGGTTCACCAATAGACTGTGCGGCAATCACACCAACAGCTTCGCCGCCGTTGATCAAACCGCCACGGCCCAAGTCGCGTCCATAACAAGTGGCACAAATGCCGAAGCGTGTTTCACACGTCAGCGCTGTGCGTACTTTGACTTCATCAACGCCAGCCGCTTCGAGCTCATCAATCAAGTCTTCGTCAAGCATGGCGCCTGCTTCTGCCAAAACAGATCGGTTTTCTGGGTGCAAAATATCATCAGCTGCACTGCGACCCAAAATACGGTCACGCAATGATTCAATCACTTCACCGCCTTCAACGATAGCGCGCATCAACGAGCCATCGTGCGTACCGCAGTCTTGCTCCGTCACAACTAAGTCTTGAGTGACGTCGACCAAACGACGCGTCAAGTAGCCAGAGTTAGCCGTCTTCAAAGCCGTATCCGCGAGACCTTTGCGAGCACCGTGGGTAGAAATGAAGTACTGAAGCACGTTCAAGCCTTCACGGAAATTAGCCGTAATAGGGGTCTCAATGATCGAACCGTCAGGTTTAGCCATCAAACCACGCATACCTGCGAGCTGACGAATCTGAGCAGCAGAGCCGCGGGCACTTGAGTCGGCCATCATATAAATGGAGTTGAACGACTCTTGATTGACTTCATTGCCATGACGGTCAATGGTTTTTTCTACCGCCAATTGCGCCATCATGACTTTAGAAATTTCGTCGCCCGCTTTGCCCCAGATATCGACAACCTTGTTGTAACGCTCGCCAGCTGTTACCAGACCGGAAGTGTATTGGTTGCCAATTTCTTTCACTTCTGTTTCGCAGCGCTTGATGATTTCATACTTTTCTTTTGGAACCAGCATGTCATCAACACAGATTGAAATGCCTGCCTTAGTCGCCAAACGGAAACCGTTTTGCAACAACTTATCAGCAAAGACCACTGTTTCTTTCAAACCGCATTTACGGAAAGAAACGTTGATGAGCTTTGAAATCTCTTTCTTCTTCAGCGCTTTGTTGATGTTTGCAAAAGGCAAGCCTTTTGGCAATATCTCGCTCAACAAAGCACGACCAGCCGTAGTTTCCCACAACTTGGTAGACGGTACAAACTCACCGGTTTCTTTGTCTTTTGTGTATTCAGTCAGTCGCACATTGATACGTGCAGTTAACTCAACCACGCCAGCATCAAATGCACGCTGAACTTCGGTTGTATTGGCAAACAACATGCCCTCTCCCTTACCGTTGGTGCGATCGCGGGTGGTGTAGTACAAACCAAGCACAACGTCTTGCGAAGGCACAATAGAAGGCTCGCCACTCGCCGGGAACAAAATGTTGTTCGATGCCAGCATCAGGGTGCGCGCTTCCATTTGCGCCTCTACAGACAAGGGCACGTGAACCGCCATTTGGTCACCGTCAAAGTCGGCGTTAAAAGCTGAACAGACCAATGGGTGCAATTGAATAGCTTTGCCTTCAATCAAGATAGGTTCAAAGGCTTGAATACCCAAACGGTGCAATGTAGGCGCACGGTTAAGCATCACAGGATGCTCCTTAATGACCTCTTCCAAGATGTCCCAAACAACTGGCGTGCCTGATTCAACTTCTTTCTTTGCTGCTTTGATGGTCGTGGCAATACCACGAGCTTCTAGCTGAGCAAAGATAAACGGCTTAAACAGCTCAAGCGCCATCAGTTTTGGCAAACCGCACTGATGTAATTTGAGTGTTGGACCAACTGTAATAACCGAACGCCCTGAGTAGTCAACGCGTTTGCCCAGCAAGTTTTGACGGAAACGACCTGATTTACCTTTGATCATATCTGCCAAAGATTTGAGTGCGCGCTTGTTCGCACCAGTCATGGCCTTACCACGACGACCGTTGTCCAACAACGAGTCAACCGCTTCTTGCAACATTCGTTTTTCGTTACGTGCAATGATTTCAGGCGCTTTGAGCTCTAGCAAACGGCGCAAACGGCTATTGCGGTTAATAACGCGACGGTATAAATCGTTCAAATCGGATGTTGCAAAACGGCCTCCATCCAACGGCACCAGCGGTCGCAAATCCGGTGGCAACACAGGCAGCACATCCATCACCATCCACTCAGGCTTGATGCCAGACTTCTTGAAGGCCTCCATCAATTTGAGACGTTTGGAATTTTTCTTGATTTTGACTTCAGATCCCGTCAAATCGCCACGCAATTTTTCAATGATCATGTCGATATCGAGATCACTCAACAGATCTTTGATACCTTCAGCACCCATTTTTGCAATGAACTCATCG
>JAYWCQ010000044.1:0-2584 GCA_043780435.1 Polaromonas sp. | reverse complement strand
GGTTTTGGCACTCGCTGCCGCATCCGGCGGGGCAAGTGCGGAAGAAATTCAGGGCCAGAAGGGCATGAGCGGCGGTCAGACCGCAATCAGCAAGGGCATCAACGTCACGCAAGCCCAGTTGAACAATGCGGGCAAGCAGACCACTGACTGGCTGCATACCAACGGCGACTATGCCCAGACGCGGTTTTATGGCGGCAAGCAAATCAACGCGAGCAACGTGAAAAAGCTGCGGCCCGAGTTTATGTTTCAGACCGAGGTGCGCGAGTCGATGGAAACAGCGCCTATCGTGGTCGATGGCATTATGTACATGACCACCTCTTTCAACCATGTGTATGCACTTGATGCTGTCACCGGTAAGGAGTTTTGGCATTACAAGCACAAGATGGGGGCCATCACCACCTTCTGTTGCGGCCCCAATAACCGGGGTGTCGCGATTGAGGGTGGCAAGCTTTTCATGGGTACCCTGGACGCCAAAATAATTTCACTTGATGCAAAGACCGGCAAGCTGTTGTGGGAAACCGAAATTGCTGACCCGGAAAAAGGCTACAGCGAAACCATGTCCCCTACCGTGGTCGATGGCAAGGTGCTCATTGGAACCAACGGCGGCGAATACGGTATTCGCGGCTTTGTAAAAGCCTTTGATTCCGCCACCGGAAAACTGCTCTGGACCTTTTACACGATTCCCGAGAAAGGTCATGAGGGCGTCTGGGCTGAGAACGATGCCACAGGCCGCAACATGAAGCGCGACATTCCGGCTGAAAAGGCGCAACTCGCGCGCGACAGCAGCTTCTACCAGACACTCGGTGGCGGCGTCTGGATGAACCCGGCGGTCGATCTGAAGACCCGCACCATCTTTTTTGTGGTGGGCAATCCATCACCTGACCTGTATGGCGCTGAACGTCCGGGCGACAATCTTTACACCAACTCGATGGTGGCGGTAAGTCTCGATACTGGGGCCTACAAATGGCATTCGCAGTACATTGCGCACGACGTCTGGGACCTTGACGCGGTCAGTCCACCGATTTTGCTGGACGTAAAGGACAAGTCCGGCAAGATGATCCCTGCTGTGATCCACGGCGGAAAGACTGGTCATATTTATGTGCATGACCGCGCCGACGGCAAGCTGATCCGTTTTTCGGAAGCCATGATTCCGCAGGAAGGCATGTGGACGCTGCCGACGGCCACTGGCGCTCGCATGCTGCCAGGTGCTAACGGCGGTGTGGAGTGGTCGCCTATGGCCATCAATCCCAACCTGCGCATGGCTTACGCGATGAACCTTCATCAGCCGATGACCTATCACGTGGAAGCCGCGAAGTACCCGGGCGGAAAACTGTGGCTGGGAGGCGCGTTCAAAGTCATCGAGGGTGAAAAACAGTGGGGTCGGCTGGCTGCTGTCAACGTAGACACGGGCAAGATGGCCTGGAAATTTGACACTGAACAGCCTCTGATTGGTGGCGCTATCGCGACGGCAGGCGATCTGGTGTTTTATGGCGAGGGCAATGGCTTGTTCCGTGCGCTGCATGCCAAGACCGGCAAGCTGCTATGGGAGTACAACTGCGGCGCCGGTGCCAACGCCATGCCAGTGTCTTACATGGTTAAAGACAGGCAATATATTGCGATGGGTTGCGGGGGCAACACCCAGCTTGATTTCAAGCGCGGCAACACGATGGTGGTTTACGCATTGCCGAAGTGAGTTTGGACGACCGACCCGCCCGCCCGGGCGGTCGTTTTTCAAGAGGTTTTTTTGACATGGCGCGACTTGTTTAGCTGGAAACCGGATTTTGAAACTCAATCTTTTGCTTGTACCGGTTCTTGCCGGTTTTTTATCGTTTTCGGTACTGCCTGCTGCAGCGCAAGACATCGCGGCCGGAAAGGCCAAGTCGCAGGTTTGCGCCGCATGCCACGGTGTTGACGGGAACTCGCCCTCGGGCCAATTCCCTAACCTGGCTGGGCAGACCTGGCGCTACATCTATGTGCAGCTCAAGGATTACAAGGAAGGTCGGCGCAGCGACCCGGTCATGACGGCGATGGCCACCCCATTGAGCCGGCAAGAGATGATCGACATCGCCAATTATTTCGCCGCGCAGCCGGCCAAGCCATCGACCTTCAAGGCCGACGAAGGCAAGATCAAATTGGGCAAAGCCAAAGCCGATGAGACGCTGTGTTCGATGTGTCATGCTGGTGCCTTCGCAGGACAAAACGAAATTCCCCGCGTTGCGGGCCAGCAGTACGACTACATCGTCAAGCAGATGCGGGATTTCAAGGCCCGCACCCGCACCAACGACGCCGGCAACATGACCAGTGTGGCGCAAACTTTAAGCGAGGCAGACATCGAAAATCTGGCTCACTACATCACCAGCCTGCGTTGACTGGAAAAAATGGAAGCACTCTGTAGGAACTTATCGGCCTCTAGCCCAATAAATACGGGCGTAAGCAGCTATTTAATTGATAGTAAGTAGGTTGCGGCTTCATGGCCGCATCCGCACCGCCACTTCCCGCCCCAGCTCAATCACCGCCATCGCGTAGTAACTGCTCCAGTTGTAGCGGGTGATGGCGTAGAAGTTTTCGGTGCCGGCCACGTATT
>JAYWCQ010000043.1:0-13262 GCA_043780435.1 Polaromonas sp. | reverse complement strand
TTCAACGACGTCGAGTTCGCTGTCCAGTGATTTGCCGTCTTCCACGGTGATCACGCCTTCTTTGCCCACTTTGTCCATCGCATCGGCGATGATTTTGCCAATGGTTTCGTCAGAATTGGCAGAAATAGAGCCCACTTGTGCGATTTCTTTCGATGTCGTAGTCGCTTTTGATGCCTTTTTCAGCTCAGCCACCAAAGCAGTCACTGCTTTGTCGATACCGCGCTTCAAATCCATCGGGTTCATGCCAGCGGCGACATACTTCATGCCTTCGCGCACAATGGCTTGGGCCAACACGGTGGCGGTGGTTGTACCGTCGCCAGCGATGTCAGAAGTCTTGGAAGCGACTTCCTTGACCATCTGCGCACCCATGTTTTGCAGCTTGTCTTTGAGTTCGATCTCTTTGGCTACGGACACACCGTCTTTGGTCACGGTAGGCGCGCCGAATGAACGCTCCAAAACCACGTTACGACCCTTAGGGCCCAAAGTTACTTTTACGGCGTTGGCCAGGATGTTCACACCCTCAACCATGCGTGCGCGGGCTTCGCCGCCAAAAATTACGTCTTTTGCTGCCATGATAGGCTCCTAAATATGTTAAAAATGATGTAAATATGACTCTAGCCGGCGTATTTATTGCCTATATTGCTATTAAATATATAGCACGCTAGAGTTGCCATGAATTTTGTGAAATAACTTGAATTACTTCTCGACAACTGCGAAAAGGTCTTCTTCTTTCATGACCAGCAACTCGTCGCCGTCAACTTTGACCGTTTGGCCGCTGTATTTGCCGAACAACACGCGGTCGCCGACTTTTACGCCCATGGCGACGATTTCGCCTTTGTCGTTCTTCTTGCCAGGACCGACAGCCAAAATTTCGCCTTGATCTGGTTTTTCAGCAGCGCTGTCAGGAATGACGATGCCAGAAGCCGTTTTTGTCTCGTTTTCAACGCGTTTAACAATCACGCGGTCGTGCAATGGACGAAGTTTCATTGTGTTTTCCTTATATAAAACAATGGGTTAGAGAAAATCAAACTACGCTGTCTTGATTCAAAACCAAGACAGCACAAGTCAATACGAGCGGTCTGAGCGATGTCCCAAAGGACTTGTTAGCACTCAGATGCTGCGAGTGCTAATGATAAGGGCTTTTGCGGCTTTTTCAAGCCCTTTGCATCAAATCACCCGAACCCGAATCACATGCTCCACGGCGGCAATAGCTGAGATCACGTCATCTGCAGGTTTGCTTTCCACATCGATGATGTTGAACGCCAGCTCACCCCGGCTTTTGTTCATCATGTCGATGACGTTGACGTTTTTATCGGCTAAAACAGACAAAACGTGGCCCAACACGCCGGAAACATTGTCATTGGAGAAGGTGATGCGCGTCGTGCCTGCGACACGTCCCATGGCGACAGTTGGGAAGTTGACCGAGTTGACGATGTTGCCGTTTTCCAGGTAGTCCATCAGCTGGTTGGCGGCCATGACGGCGCAGTTCTCTTCGGATTCTTCGGTGCTGGCTCCGATGTGCGGCATGGCGATGACTTGGGAGTGGTTGAGCAAGTCTGGCTCTGGGAAGTCGCAGACGTATTTGCCCAGTTTGCCAGCACCTAGGCTGCCATCCAGACTTCTTTTCACGGCGGCGGAGTCCACAATCGTCTCCCGCGCAAAGTTCAGCAGCACCGCGCCGGGCTTGGTCAGCGCCAAAGCGGCGTCGTTGATCAGGTGCTTGGTGGCGTCCATCGCCGGCACGTGCAGCGAGATGTAGTCCGACCTGGCCAGCAGTGCTTGCAGGTTTTCCATGCGCGAGACTTCGCTGGACAAGCGCCAGGCGGCGTCGATCGACAGCGCGGGGTCAAACCCCACCACCTTCATGCCCATGGCCAGCGCCATGTCGGCGACCATGGAGCCAATCGCGCCCAAGCCCACAATGCCCAGTGTTTTGCCTTTGATCTCGCCACCGGCAAAGCGGGCTTTTTCTTTTTCCAGGTGGGCGGACATCTCAGAAGCATCGGTCATATCGGTCAAGGTGTTGACATAAGCCATGCCCGGCAAAATGCCGCGCGTCGCCAGCAGCATGCCCGCCATCACCAGTTCCTTGACTGCATTGGCGTTCGCGCCCGGGGTGTTGAAGACGACCACACCCAGCTTGCTGTACTCGGCAATCGGCACGTTGTTGGTGCCAGCACCGGCTCGTGCTGCGGCCAGAAGCGAGGGGGGCACTGCCACGCCCTGCAGCTTTTGGCTGCGCAGCAAAAACGCATCGGGCTGGCTGATGTCGCTGCCCACCTCGAAGGATTGGCGCGGAAAGCGCTCCAGCCCTTTGACCGAGATCGCGTTGTAGGTTCTGACTTTATACATGGCAATCTCTTTTCAAAAGGTGGCTTTGAGTTAATTTAAGCGGTGACTTGCTGGTAGGCCCAGGTCAGCCAAGGCATCAGCGCTTTCAAATCCGATGCCTCCACCGTCGCACCGCACCAAATCCGCAGTCCGGCGGGCGCATCTTTGTACGCCCCAATGTCGTAGGCCACGCCCTCGGCGTCCAGTAGTTTGACCATCTTTTTGACTTGCTCTTCGGTCGCGGTCAGCGTCAGGCAGACGCTGGTGTTGGAGCGAGTGGCTTTGTCTTTGGCGAGGAAGGAAATCCAGTCGTTTTTAGCGACAAAATCTTCAATCACTGCCAAGTTGGCCTCAGAACGTGCAATCGTTCCCGTTGCTCCGTTAACGCCACCAATCGATTCCACCCAGTTCAAAGCGTCCAGATAATCAGACACGCACAACATGGACGGCGTGTTGATGGTCTCGCCTTTGAACAAACCCTCCGTCAACTTGCCGCCCGATTTCATACGGAACACTTTCGGCAGGGGCCATGGCGGGTTGTAGGCTTCGATGCGCTCGACCGCACGCGGGCTCAAAATCAGCATGCCGTGCGCGCCTTCACCGCCTAGCACTTTTTGCCATGAGTAGGTGATGACGTCCAGCTTCTCCCACGGCATCTCCATGGCAAATACGGCAGAGGTCGCGTCGCACAGCGTGAGTCCAGCGCGGTTGGCCGGAATCCAGTCGCCATTCGGCACTTTCACGCCCGACGTTGTGCCGTTCCAGACAAACACCACGTCGTTGTCAAAATTGACCTTGCCCATATCCGTCAAATCGCCATAGTCGGCGGTGATGACGTTGGTGTTTGGCAGTTTGAGCTGTTTGACGATATCCGTCGTCCAGCCCGCACTGAAAGACTCCCACTCCAGCACGTCCACACCACGCGCGCCCAGCATGGACCACATCGCCATCTCAATCGCACCGGTGTCCGAGCCAGGCACCACGGCGACGCGGTAGCCTTCGGGCAAACCCAGAATGCGGGCGCTCTCCGAGCAGGCCAGTCCGAGCGCCTTTTTGCCCAAGGCCGAGCGGTGCGAACGGCCCAGGGTATCGAGCTGCAGCTTGCTCACGTCGTAGCCGGGGCGCTTGGCGCAGGGGCCTGATGAGAAATTTGGGTTGTTGGGTTTTACGGTTGGTTGCATGGCGTTCTCAGTTGATCTCGAAGTTGGCTAAATAAATGGCGTAAAAATCATTGTAGCAAGGCAAATATTGACCAAAATCATTGAAGCGTTAACTTTTCCCCGTTCGCCCTGAGGTATCGAAGGGTCAGTTCGCGCAGGGACGCTTCGATACCTCAGCGCGAACGGTTGAAACGTCAACAAGCCTAGAAAATAAAGCTTAAACCAACCCCATCTCCATCATCGAAGCCGTCTGTCCTTGGCTCACGATGATGTGGTCCAGCACCCGCACATCGACCAGCGCCAGCGCAGCTTTCAGGGTTTGCGTCAGCGATTCATCGGCTTTCGACGGCTGCACGCCGCCGCTGGGGTGGTTGTGGCTCAGGACGACCGAGCTGGCGTTGTGGTGCAGGGCGCGCAGCACGATTTCACGCGGGTAAACGCTGGTTTGCGACACGCTGCCGCGAAACAGCTCTTCCATCGCCAGCATGCGATTTTGGATGTCCAAAAACAGCACGGCAAACACCTCATAGGGCTTTTGCGCCAAATGCAGCTGCAAAAAGTCTTTCACAGCGTTGGGCGATTCAAAAACCGTGCGTTCTTTCAGCTGCTGAGCCAGTGCGCGGCGGGCGAGTTCGAATACGGCGACCAATTCCGCCCGTTTCGCCGGCCCCAAGCCTTTGATGCGTTTCAAATCTTCGGCGGTGGTGTTCAACAGTCCCGAAATGCCACCAAACCCCAGTTTGTCGTCCAGCAGCTCTTCCGCCATGTGCAGCACGCCTTTGCCCACAATGCCGGTGCGCAGCAAAATCGCCAGCAGCTCGGCATCGCTCAACGCGCCAGGGCCACGGGCGAGCAGCTTTTCGCGGGGGCGCGAGTCGGCGGGGGTGTTTTTCATGGACATATCGGCGTATTTCTACAAATAAGGGGAAGTTCTTACAATAGAGGCAGTTTACAGAAGCTTTTCATGACCACAGACCAAATCGAAACCCCCATCGTCCAAGCCGACTCCTTTTTGACATTGCACTACCGCCTCTCAGGCGCATCTGGCGATGTCATCAACACCTTTACCGGCAAACCCGCCACGCTGTCCTTAGGCACTGGTGAGCTCGCGCCTGCCGTCGAAGCCAAGTTGTTGGGGTTGGCAGAGGGCACGCACACCAGCTTTGAGCTGCCTGCCGGTGCCGCCTTTGGTGAGCGCAACCCCGGCATGATCCAGTGGCTGGCACGCAAAGAGTTGACGGCGATGGGTGACCCGCAGGAAAGCTATGCCATGGGCGACGTGGTGCAGTTCCCCACGCCAGACGGCACAGGCCAGTTCGCCGGTGTGGTGCAAGATTTCAAAGGCGATGGCTTGAATGCGGCCGTGCAGTTCGACTTCAACCACCCGCTGGCCGGCCAGCCGGTGACGTTTGAAGTGCAGTTGATTGGAATACTATGACTATAGCTATAAATAAAATAGCGCCTCAGGCAATAAATACGCCGGCTAGAGGTCTAAATGATGCCTCAAAACTGGGTGAAATCCTGCTCGCCGAGCCGCGCGGCTTCTGCGCAGGCGTTGACCGCGCGATTGACATTGTGGAGGCTGCCCTGCAAAAATTCGGTGCTCCCATCTACGTGCGCCATGAAATCGTCCACAACACCTATGTGGTGAACGATTTGAAGCAAAAAGGCGCGATTTTTATCGAAGAGTTGAATGATGTGCCACCCGGCTCAACACTGGTTTTTTCCGCCCATGGCGTCAGCAAAGCGGTGCAAAATGAGGCGAAAGAGCGCGGCTTCAGTATTTTTGACGCAACCTGCCCGCTGGTCACCAAAGTCCATGTTGAAGTGGCGAAATTGCACTCAGAAGGCTACGAATTCATCATGATCGGCCACGCCGGTCATCCAGAGGTGGAGGGCACGATGGGGCAGCTCAGCAGCGGTATCCACTTGGTTGATAGCGTGGCAGATGTGGCGACAGTTAACCCGCTACAAACCGAAAAACTCGCCTTGGTGACACAAACCACCCTGAGCGTGGACGACGCCGCCGAGATCACCCAAGCCGTCAAAGCCCGCTTTCCCAAGCTGCGCGAGCCGAAAATGCAAGACATCTGCTACGCCACCCAAAACCGCCAAGACGCCGTCAAAATCATGAGCCCCCAGGTGGATATGGTCATCGTTGTCGGTAGCCCTACCAGCTCCAACAGCAACCGCTTGGCCGAGCTGGCCTCCCGCCTGGGCACCGAAAGCCACATGGTCGACAGCGCCGACGAGCTGCAAGACGCCTGGTTCGAAGGCAAAACCACCATCGGCCTGACGGCTGGCGCGTCCGCCCCTGAGATTTTGGTGAACCAAGTCATCAAACGCATCAAAGAGCTGGGCGCAGTGTCCGTCCGCAAAATGGACGGGGTGCAGGAGACGATGAAGTTTCCACTACCGAAGGGGTTGAAGCTTTAACGAAGGGGTTGAAGCCTTAACCCACCTTCTCACAAACATACAAAATATCCGCAAAAATCGGGCTACTGCACGGCTCTGAGCGGACTTTGAAGCCGTGCTCGACGAACTTGGCTTCCCAGCCGGTTTGGCTTTTGAAGCTCAGGTTTTCTTTGGCTTGGATGGTGTTGGACTGGGTAAAACCCGTCAACGTCGCCATTTTTTCGTAAAACTGGTTGAGTTTTGAAATCAAACCGCCTTGCTGGTTCACTTCCCGAGCCAGCAGCCAGCCGCCTGGTTGCAGGTTGGCAAAGGCTTTGGTGATCATGGCGTCTTGCTGTTCGGGGCTGAAGTAGTGCAGAAAGTCGATCATCATGATGGCGTCGAAGGTGCCGTCTGCTACGGGGCTGCCAGTGCTGACTTGGAACTTTAAATTGGGGATTCCTTTTCCGGATTGGGCTGCCTGAGTTGCGAGTGCAATCCGCGCCACGTCGTGATCTGTCGCTAAAACCGTACGATTGGGCTCAGAAAGCGCCATTTCCATGGCTAGAAGGCCGTGGCCGCAGCCGACATCCAGCACTTTGCCAGTCTTGGGCACGTAGGCCGCCATGCGCTCGTAGGGGGTGAGACACCAGCGCAGGTGCAAGAAAAGCTTGGTTCCTAGGCTGATGCCGGGGATGGCGTTGTAGCGGCTGGCTAAGTTCATGGTGTTGCTAAGTTGTATAAGATGCCCAGATTTTGTCATTCCCGCGAAGGCGGGAATCCACAAGCGCTATGGATTCAAGCCTTCGCTGGAATGACGAAAATTTGGTTATCAAAAATCTCTGTTAAAACGAGAGTGTAGCAAGCCAGTCCTTTAAAATCACCCTTATGTTAGATATCAACTTCCTCCGAAAAGACCTCGCCGGCGTGATCGCCCGCTTAGAGGCACGCAAATCTCCGCAAACGTTTTTGAACGTAGACGCGTTCACCGCGCTGGAAACTGAGCGTAAAACCATCCAAATCCGTACCGAAGAGCTGCAAGCCAAGCGCAACGCGTTGTCCAAGCAAATTGGCCAACTCAAGGCCAAAGGCGCTGCGGGTCAGGCCGAGGCAGACGCGGTGATGGTGCAGGTGGGTGAGTACAAGGTGGAGCTAGAAAGCTCGGCCGCTCGGTTGGAAGTGATTCAAGCGGAGCTGCAAAACCTGCTGCTCGCCTTGCCAAACTTGCCGCACGAATCTGTTCCGTCAGGAAAAGATGAATCTGGCAATATTGAGGTTAAAAAGTGGTCAAATTCGGCTCTAGTCGGTGTATTATATGCCTATGATGCTACTAATAATGTAGCAAATGGCAAAATACGTGACCACGTTGATATCGGTGAAATGCTGGGGCTAGACTTTGACGCCGGTACCAAAATCGCAGGTTCGCGCTTTGCCGTCATGCGCGGCCCGCTGGCCCGTTTGCACCGCGCTTTGGCGCAGTTCATGCTCGATGTGCAAACGTCTGAACATGGCTACACCGAGTGCTATGTGCCCTACATCGTCAACGCCGACTCGCTCTACGGCACCGGCCAGTTGCCCAAGTTTGAGGGTGATTTGTTCGCCGCCAAAAAAGGCGGGCAGGATGGCGAAGCCGTACCCGACAACGCCGCGCTGTACCTGATTCCGACCTCTGAAGTGCCACTGACCAACTTGGTGCGCGACCAGATCATTCAAGAATCTGAGCTGCCGATCAAAGTCACCGCCCACACGCCATGCTTCCGCTCCGAGGCGGGCAGCTATGGCCGCGACACCCGTGGCATGATCCGCCAGCACCAGTTTGACAAGGTCGAAATGGTGCAAATCGTGCATCCCGAGCGCAGCTACGAGGCGCTGGAAGAGATGGTCAAACATGCTGAGGCGATTTTGCAGAAGTTAGGGCTCACTTACCGCGTGGTCAGCTTGTGTACCGGTGATATGGGTTTTGGCGCTGCGAAAACCTACGATTTGGAAGTGTGGCTGCCGTCGCAAAACACCTACCGCGAGATCAGCTCCGTCTCCAACTGCGAGGCCTTCCAAGCCCGCCGCCTGCAAGCCCGCTTTAAAAATGCCCAAGGCAAGATGGAATTTGTTCATACGCTGAACGGCTCGGGGCTGGCGGTTGGTCGCACTTTGGTGGCGGTGTTGGAAAACTACCAAAACGAAGACGGTTCGGTGACGATTCCTGAAGTGTTGCGTCCTTACATGGGCGGCTTGGAAAAGCTCACGCCCGCCAGAGATTGACTCTTATGCAGCGCGCCCCAAAACCCGATCCAAAATCTTCAGAAACCAAGTCTGACGGCAAACCCCGCGTTCGTCCGCCCAGAACCACCGTGGCAGACCGTCAGGGCTTGCCGCGTGGCAGCGTGCGCGCGCCAGTGTCTCAAACAAAAGCTATCCCAGAAAACCGCCCCGATCGCGCTAAACAAGCCAACATCGCCGAGCAAAAAGTCGGCGATCGCCTAGCCAAACGCCTAGCTGAACAAGCCAAATGCTCGCGTAGCCAAGCCGAGCAATACATTGAAGGCGGCTGGGTGCGGGTGGATGGCCAAGTCATCGAAGCCGCAGGCGCGCGCGTGCTGGCGCATCAAAAAATTGAACTCGATGCCAACGCCAGCTTGGAAGCACTGGAAGAAATCACGATTTTGATGCACAAGCCCGTGGGTTTTGACTCTGGCGAAGGCGGCAATCCAGCCTTGCTGCTGCTCGACCCAGCCAAACAGTCGATTGACCCCAACTTGGCCGGTGGCGCAGCGGCATCCACACGCTTTTTGCAACGCCATTTCACTAATTTGACGCCAACCACGCCTTTGCCGAATGAGGCCAGCGGTTTGATCGTCTTCACGCAAGATTTCCGCATCGCCCGCAAGTTGAATGACGACGCTGACCGCGTGGAGCAAGAGTGTTTGGTGCAAGTGGCCGCCATCCCCACGCCGTCAAATCGTGGCAAGCTGCACGACGATGACCTCTACCAAGCCATAGACCGCCTGTGCCACGGCCTGAGCTTCAACGGCATCCCGCTACCCCCCATCAAAGTCAGCATCGCCCAGCAAACCGACGATCAAACCTGGCTGCGCTTCGCCTTCAAAGGCATACGTCCCGGCCAAATCCCGCAAATGATAGAACGTGTCGGCCTGCGCCTGATGGCGATCAAACGCATCCGCATTGGGCGTATTCCCATGGGTGATTTGGCGGTGGGGGAGTGGCGGTATTTGCCGGTTTATAAACGGTTTTAAGCCATCTGAGGGTTTTTCCGGGGTGTTTTTAGGGACACAGATGCACAAAAGTCCGATCCGTGATACCGTGAGTTTGGCGTTATAGTTGATAAGCTCTCGATAAACTTTAACAGGTGAACGGATGCCTAGGTCTAGCCTCTACAGCAGCTCCCAGCCGAACCCGCAGACTAGCGGGGTTTCAGGTGTGGCTGCGGAACTAGCGCCTGACGCCGAAAAGCCATCCATTCGCTTTCGTTTATCCAGCTTATCCAGTCTGCGTCGGCTGTCTCCCAGCGATCCGCGTTTGCTCTGGTCGGTCATCGCCCTCATGGCGGTTTTGCTGCTCCTCAGTTTCAGCCTCTCTTTGCGCCCAACAGGGCCCAAGTTGACCCAAGCCATCATCGACAGCGCGGTGCTCAAAACCTTGGAAACCACCGATTTACCATCACCCGCTGCCAAAGCGTATGAGACTATCCTGCCGGCAGTCGTCATGGTGCGCAGTTTCGTGAAAAGTGTTGAAGGCGGTGAAGACGTGCAACATGGTGTGGGAACGGGCGTGGTGATTGTGGACAAAGGCATCATTTTGACCAATTTGCATGTGGTGCAGGGCGGACACAGCATCAAAGTCACTTTTGCAGATGGCATGGAAGCCACCGCCTCGGTCACGGGCACGCAGCCGGAAAATGACTTGGCGGTGCTGCAAGCGCACAAAATCCCGGACGACATGATCGCTGCCACCATGCGCTCCACGGCGGATTTACGGCCGGGCGACCAAGTCTTGGCCGTTGGTTTTCCGTTCGGCATTGGGCCTTCTGCCTCGGCTGGCGTGGTGTCGGGGCTGAAGCGTACCTTTCGCTCGCCCGAGGGTGACAAAGACATCAGCAACTTGATTCAGTTTGATGCGGCCGCCAACCCCGGCAATTCAGGCGGCCCGCTGGTCACGATGGACGGCCAAGTGGTCGGCATTGTGACGGCGATATTGAACCCCTCCAAACAGCGTACGTTTATTGGTATCGGCTTTGCTGTGCCGATAGAAAACGCCGCCCAAGCCGCAGGCATGCCACCTTTCTGAAGCGTAAAAATCAACAGTTAGAAGAGGAATCGACCATGGCTGATCTTGCAAATCCTGCAACGCAAAACCAAGAAACATCTGAGCTCATGGAGCAAATTTTGTACGAGGTCAAACGCATCGTCGTGGGGCAAGATAAATTCCTAGAGCGCGTCATGGTCGCCATTCTGGCGCAGGGGCATTTGCTGGTGGAAGGTGTGCCAGGGTTGGCCAAAACGCTCACGGTCAAAACCTTGGCCAACACGATTCAAGGTGATTTCAAACGCATCCAGTTCACGCCCGATTTGGTGCCCGCTGATTTGGTGGGGACACGAATCTACAACCAAAAAACAGGCGATTTTTCGACCTCGCTTGGCCCCGTTTTCACCAACCTGCTGCTGGCCGATGAGATCAACCGCGCCCCCGCCAAAGTGCAAAGCGCCTTGCTGGAGGTGATGCAGGAGCGCCAAGTCACCATCGCCGGGAACACCCACAAAGTGCCAGAACCGTTTTTGGTGATGGCGACGCAAAACCCGATTGAAACCGAGGGCACTTACCCCTTGCCTGAAGCGCAAGTGGACCGCTTCATGATGAAGGTGCTGGTGGACTACCCGACGGACGAAGAAGAATTCGTTATTGTACAACGCGTCACCGGGCCCGCAGTTGCCGTTTCGGCTGTGGCAACGACTGAACAACTAGCCGCCTTGCAACGCATCTGCCGCCAAGTGTATGTTGACCCCAGTTTGATTCAGTATGCCGTGCGTTTGGTGTCCGCCACACGCACGCCAGTCAAGCATGGTCTCAAAGAGTTGGCGCACTACATCACCTACGGCGCCAGCCCACGCGCGACGATCAATTTGACGGAAGGTGCCCGTGCGCTGGCCATGTTGCGTGGCCGCAGCTACGTGCTGCCAGAAGACATGGCAGACTTGGTGCCCGATGTGCTGCGCCACCGTTTGGTGCTGTCGTATGAAGCCTTGTCTGAGGGGCTGACGGCGGATGCTGTCATTGCCAAAATCATGGCCAAAATACCCGTGCCAGCGAAACCGCTAGAGCACGAAAAACTCGCGGCTTGACGTTGACATTGATGTTGACGATATAAAAAAACATAAAAAAAGATGCACCATGTTTGAGATCTTCAAACGTAAAACAGCCAGCGCAATTGATGCGGGCGTAGAGATGGGCTCGTCTGACACGGCGGCTTTAGCGAGCCACGGCGCAGAACACATTTTGCGCCGCTTGGAGTGGACGGTTATTCGCCGTCTTGATGGTTTGCTGCAAGGCGACTACCGCACGTTGTTGCGGGGGACGGGTATCGATTTGGCGGATTTGCGCGAGTACCAGCTCCATGACGATGTGCGCCATATGGATTGGAACGTCACCGCACGCTTGCAAGTACCACATGTGCGTGTGTTCACCGAAGACCGCGAGATGACGGCCTGGTTTTTGCTCGATCTGAGTCCCTCGGTTGATTTCGGTTCTGGCAAGCAACTCAAACGCAGCGTCTCCAGCGGTTTTGTTGCTGTGCTAGCGCGGCTGCTGACGCGGCATGGTAACCGAGTGGGTGCTATTTTGTACGGCGCTGGCGTTGACCGTGTCATCCCCGCTGGCAGCGGTCGCCGTCACGTGTTGTCATTGATGCATGCCATGCAGCAACGACCCATATCAACCGAGGCCAGCACCACGCGTTTGGCCGATTTATTGATGTCGGCAGCTAGCATGGTGCGGCGTCGCTCCACCGTGTTTGTGGTGTCCGACTTCATCAGCGAGCCCGGCTGGGAAAAGCCTTTGGGCTTGCTGGCGCAAAAACACGAAGTTGTCGCGGTGCGGTTGTTTGACCCGCTGGAGACCGAGTTGCCCGATTTGGGGCTGATTACCATGCGTGATGCCGAGAGTGGCGAGCAACTGTTGGTAGACACGTCGAATGCCAAGTTCCGCCAGCGCTTTGCCCAAATCGCCGCACAACGTGAAACGCAGCTGCGACAGTCACTAGCACGGGCTGGCGTTGACACCTTAGAGCTGTCCACCGAAGACGATTTGGTCTCGTCTATTTTGCGATTTACCGACATGCGCAAACGCCGTAGCCGGGTTGGAGCGGGCGGTAAACTGCCCACCCATCTGAAATTGGTTGCCTGAGCGCGCTGAACTGGAGTTGCGCTTATGAATGAGATAACGAAATTCACTGACATGCTGAGTAGCTGGTGGCCTAAATCATTTCCTTCCCGTTTCCCTATGACTTTTATGTGGCCGTCATTACTTTGGCTGTTGCTTGCTGTGCCCCTGCTGGTTGCTGTGTATTGGTGGCTGCTGCGACGTAAAAAGAAGGCTTCTTTGCGCTTTGCGAGTTTGTCCATTGTTCGTGAAGCGATGGACGCAGGCCCCGGTTTCCGTCGGCACATACCGCCGATCTTGTTTTTGCTGGCCATCACCATGATGCTGCTGGCCGCATCACGTCCGTTTGCTGTCGTCACGCTTCCTATGCAGCAAGAAACCATCATGCTGGCCATTGACGTGTCTGGCAGCATGCGTGCCACCGATGTGTTGCCCAGCCGCATCGTCGCGGCGCAAAATGCCGCCAAAGCGTTTCTGACCGAGCTTCCGCGCAACATCAAAGTTGGCATTGTGGCCTTTGCGGGTTCGGCGCAAGTCGCACAAATTCCTACTCTGAACCGTGAAGACTTGATCTCCGCCATCGACCGTTTCCAGCTGCAGCGCGGCACCGCCATCGGCAACGGCATCGTCATGTCTTTGGCAACGCTGTTTCCCGATGCGGGTATTGATTTGGCGCAATTGCAATACGGCCAGCGCCAGCGCGGCGTGTCAATTGATGAAAAGCCAATAGAGAAAAAAGAATTCACACCGGTCGCACCTGGCTCGTACAGCTCCGCCGCCATTATTTTGCTGACCGATGGGCAACGCACCACCGGCGTTGATTCACTAGAAGCGGCAAAATTGGCCTCCGAGCGCGGCGTGCGCGTATATACCGTTGGCATTGGCACTGTGAACGGCGAAACCATCGGCTTTGAAGGCTGGTCCATGCGCGTGAAACTCGACGAAGAAACCCTCAAAGCCATCGCCAACAAAACCCAGGCCGACTAC
>JAYWCQ010000042.1:0-5379 GCA_043780435.1 Polaromonas sp. | reverse complement strand
CAGGTAGCGGGCCCGGCTGATGGGGGGATGGTTCATTTCACCTCCACAAACCGGACAGATTACTTGCTAGAAACCGGACAATTCATTTGTTGCTGACATCAAACCTTGATTGCTTGACACTTAACGGCAAAGTAATAAGATGATCGCATAGCAAAACTTTTTAACAAGAAACGAGTCACACATCTAGTCATAGTAAACACAACGTCAAGGAGGAAATCATGTCGATCTTCGCCCGCTACCAAGGCCGCTTTGAAGCCGCGCAGGAAGAGGAAATGTCGATTCAGGACTACCTAGAGTTGTGCAAGCGTGACCCTTCGGCGTATGCCAGTGTGGCTGAGCGCATGTTGCTGGCCATCGGCGATCCTGAGCTCGTAGACACCCGAACCGACCAGCGCCTGTCGCGCATCTTTGCCAACAAGGTGCTGCGCTACTACCCCGCTTTTCGCGATTTGTACGGCATGGACGAAGTCATTGAACAAATCGTGGCCTATTTCCGCCATGCGGCGCAGGGGTTGGAGGAGAAAAAACAAATACTCTACTTGTTGGGTCCTGTCGGCGGCGGCAAATCGTCACTGGCTGAAAAACTCAAATACCTGATCGAAAAAGTCCCGTTTTACGCGATCAAAGACTCACCGGTGCATGAATCACCACTGGGTTTGTTCAATCCGAATGAAGATGCCAAGCTGTTGCAGGAAGATTTTGGTATTCCGCCGCGCTATTTGTCCACCATCATGAGCCCGTGGGCCGTCAAGCGGCTGCATGAATTTGGCGGCGACATCACCAAGTTTCGTGTCGTCAAAATTCGACCTTCGGTGCTGTCGCAAATTGCGGTGTCAAAAACCGAACCGGGCGACGAAAACAACCAGGATATTTCCGCACTGGTGGGCAAAATTGACATCCGCAAATTGGAAACTTTTTCGCAGCACGATCCTGATGCCTACTCCTATTCTGGCGGTTTGTGTCTGGCCAACCGGGGCGTCTTGGAGTTTGTGGAGATGTTCAAGGCACCGATCAAGGTCTTGCACCCTTTGCTGACGGCGACGCAGGAGGGCAACTACAAAGGCACCGAAGGTTTTGGGGCGATTCCCTTTGATGGCCTGGTGCTGGCGCATTCCAACGAGGCCGAGTGGCTGGCGTTTAAAAACAACCGCAACAACGAAGCCTTTCTGGACCGCATTTACATCGTCAAAGTGCCTTATTCACTGCGCGTATCCGACGAGATTCATATTTACGAAAAACTGGTTGAAAATTCTGCGCTGACCCGGGCTCCCTGCGCTCCCGATACGCTGCGGATGATGGCGCAATTTTCTGTGCTGTCACGCTTGAAGGAGCCCGAAAACTCCAGTATTTACTCAAAAATGCGCGTCTATGACGGTGAAAACCTCAAGGACACCGACCCCAAAGCCAAAAGTTACCAGGAGTACCGCGACTTTGCCGGCGTGGATGAAGGTATGACTGGTTTGTCCACCCGTTTCGCCTTCAAAATCCTCTCCAAGGTCTTCAACTTTGACCACCGCGAAGTGGCGGCCAACCCAGTTCACCTGATGTATGTGCTGGAGCAACAGATCGAGCAAGAGCAGTTTCCGGCAGAAGCAGAAGAAAGATATTTGCGTTACATCAAAGAGTTCCTGTCGCCCCGTTATGCCGAGTTTATTGGCAAAGAAATCCAGACCGCTTACCTTGAGAGTTACTCTGAATACGGTCAAAACATCTTTGACCGCTACGTCACCTATGCTGATTTCTGGATTCAAGACCAGGAGTTTCGCGATGCGAACACCGGCGAAATGTTGGACCGCGGCGCGCTCAACGACGAGCTGGAAAAAATCGAAAAACCGGCCGGCATTTCCAACCCCAAGGACTTCCGCAACGAAGTGGTCAACTTTGTGCTGCGCGCACGCGCTAAAAACGATGGCCACAACCCGGGCTGGACCACCTACGAGAAGCTGCGTGCGGTGATCGAGAAAAAAATGTTCTCCAATACCGAGGAATTGCTGCCGGTGATCTCGTTCAACACCAAGGCCAGCGGCGAAGAGCAGAAAAAGCACAAAGACTTTGTCAACCGCATGATCTCCAAGGGCTACACCGAGAAGCAGGTACGTTTGTTGTGCGAATGGTATTTGCGCGTCCGCAAATCGTCTTGAGCATCATGGACCTCCAAAGAGCAAGCCATGAGTCTCTACATCGTCGACCGCCGGTTTGACAGCAAGCATAAAAGCTCGATCAACCGCAGCCGTTTTATCAAGCGCTTCAAAGGGCAGATTCGCAAGGCGGTGGCTGATGCCATCAACCGCCGCGGTGTGCGCGACCTGGACGATGGCGATAAAATCGGCATCCCCAGCAAAGACATCACCGAACCCCAGTTTCAGCACGGTGCTGGCGGGGTTTGGGAGGTCGTTCGGCCTGGCAATGACCGATTCAACAGTGGCGATCAAATTGATCGTCCACTCAATGATGGTGGTGGCCCAGGCGGCCGGGGAAAACCCAGCAACGAAGGCGAAAGCCTGGATGATTTTGTTTTTACGCTCACACGCGATGAATTTTTAGACATTTTTTTTGACGAATTGGCCCTGCCCAATCTGGTCAAGCAGCAGCTGGCGCGGATCGACCATTTTCGCCGCGTCCGTGCCGGCTACACCCAAACGGGGGTGCCGACCAACATCAACCTCGGTCGCACCATGCGTGGCGCGGCCAGGCGTCGGATCGCCATCGGCGGCCCCTATGCATCGCAGCTAAAAGCACTGGAAGCTGAATTAAAACGCCTCTTGGAAGACGCACCGGTGGATGTCACGGCTATGGACAAGCTCCGCAAAGAGATGGCCATCCTGCGCGCCAAAATTGAAGCGATTCCTTTTGTCGACACTTTTGATCTGCGCTACAACAACCGTGTTCGGGTGCCACTACCCACGACCCAAGCCGTCATGTTTTGTTTGCTCGATGTGTCCGCGTCCATGGATGAAGATAAAAAATACATCGCCAAGCGCTTTTTCATGCTGCTTTACCTGTTTTTGACGCGCAATTACGAACGTATCGAGGTGGTCTTCATTCGCCATCACACGGTGGCACTGGAAGTGGATGAGGATGATTTTTTCACCTCGCGCGAGTCTGGCGGCACGGTGGTGTCCAGTGCGCTGCTCATGATGCAGGACATCATCGCCAAGCGTTACCCCAGCAACTTGTGGAACATTTATGGGGCGCAGGCCTCGGACGGTGACAACTGGAGTAACGACTCGGCCCAGTGCCGCGAGTTGATGGACGGTTCTCTGCTGAAACTGACCCAGTATTTTGCCTATATCGAAATCACGGATGGTCCACAGCAAAACCTGTGGGAGGAGTACGCAAAGTTAATTCCCGAGCACAGTGATCGTTTTGCCATGCAGCGTATCGCCACCGTCACGGATATTTACCCCGTTTTTCGAGATTTGTTTAAAAAGCGCCTATAGGAGAAACCATGCCCGGCCCGCCTGCTCAACCTGTTCAGCATTTACCCTCGGGTTCAGAGTGGACGATCGATGCCATCACGGCCTATGACGAAGCCATTGGTCGCGTGGCTGCGAGCTATGGTTTAGACTGCTACAGGCATCAAGTGGAGATCATCAGTTCCGAGCAAATGATGGACGCCTACGCCGCCATTGGCATGCCGGTCTACTACCACCACTGGTCATTTGGCAAACATTTTTTGGCGACCGAAAACCGCTACAAACGTGGTCAGATGGGTTTAGCGTATGAAATTGTGATCAATTCCGACCCCTGCATCGCCTATCTGATGGACGAAAACACCTTGCCCATGCAGGCGCTGGTCATCGCCCATGCAGCCTATGGCCACAACTCTTTTTTCAAGGGCAACCATTTATTTCGCCAATGGACCGACGCCAGCGCCATCATCGACTACCTGGTCTTTGCCAAACGCCACATCGCGCAATGTGAAGAACGCTATGGCATGGAGACGGTAGAGCGGTTTTTAGATGCCTGTCATGCACTGGTCAACGTCGGCGTGGATCGCTACAAACACGCGGCGCGCATGTCGCTGGAGCAAGAAAGTCTGCTGCAAAAGCAGCGTGAAGAGTACCTGCAAGCGCAGGTCAACGACATCTGGCGCACGCTGCCACCCCGCCCCGAGGCCGATGTGACGACCCAAGAAAAGCGTTTTCCGGAAGAGCCCGAGGAAAATCTGCTCTATTTCATTGAAAAAAACGCCCCCTTACTGGAACCCTGGCAACGCGAGGTGGTCCGCATTGTGCGCAAGATTGGGCAATATTTTTATCCGCAACGGCAAACCCAGGTCATGAACGAAGGCTGGGCCACATACTGGCATTACACCCTGCTCAACACGCTGTACGACGAGGGGCGCCTGAACGACGGCTTCATGCTGGAATTTTTGCAGACGCACACCAATGTGGTCTACCAGCCGCCCTACAACAGCCGCCACTATTCCGGCATCAACGTCTATGCCCTCGGCTTTGCCATGTGGCGTGACATTCGCCGCATTTGCGAAGAGCCCACAGCTGAGGACAAAGAGTGGTTTCCGGATATCGCCAACTCTGACTGGCGCAAAACTTTCGACTTTGCGATGCAAAACTTCAAAGACGAAAGCTTTATTGCGCAGTATCTCTCCCCAAAATTGATGCGTGAATTCCGCTTTTTCTCGCTGTTGGACGACGATTCCCGCGACAAACTTCAAGTACAAGCCATCCACGACACGTCGGGCTACCACGCCGTGCGCCATCAGTTGGCAGAACAATACGATTTGGGCAGCCGCGAACCGAATATTCAGATATGGAACGTGGACCGACGGGGTGACCGCTCACTCACGCTGCGCCATTTTACCTACCAAAAACGTCCGCTAGAGGAGGAGTGCAGCAAAGTTCTGGATCATGTGGCTTTTCTGTGGGGCTTCAATGTTCGCCTGGAAAGCCAAAACACCCAGGGTGTTGTCACGCTCTTAGACCAGCGCAACAGCAAAAAGTCTACACACGAAAACTAAAATTCACTTTCAATCCAGTCTCTAACTTTTAAAGTTTGGCGATGGTTGTGTGCCCTGCTGACACAGCAAACTGCGCCAGCGTGGAGACAGTTGTATTTTGTGCGCGCACATTTTCAACCACGCGCAGAGTAGTGGTTAGCTGCTTGGGTGTGAATTCGACCACGCCATAACCTCTGTGCTTGGCATCTGCAAATACAAAATGTGGGTTCTCAGCCAAGCGCTCTGGCGTTTTTTCAACCGCGCTGCTGCCAGCGGATGAGGTGATGCTGGTTCCGCAAAACTCTACGCCAATCGCCGGTGCAGCCTGTGCAGCGGCGGTTTGCGAATAATCAGCCTTCAAGTACCCCACCCAGTTTTCATGCACATCGCCGCCTAGCATCACCGCGTTTTGCACGGTA
>JAYWCQ010000041.1:0-11960 GCA_043780435.1 Polaromonas sp. | reverse complement strand
ATATTCCGCCCTGTCGCAGCCGTGGGGTGCAGGTTATCCCAGTAGGTATACGTGTCTGGAGTGGCGCAGGCGACCAGGTTGACGACGCAGGGGTCTGTGGTGTTGCTGAAGCCGGTGGTGATGGCGACGGCGGCTTTGAAGTCTGCCAAGCGCACATCTGCACTCGAATGCGAGGCGCGGAAGTTGGCTAGCTCGTTGTTCAGCGTGCCGTTGAAGCCGTTGGACAAGGCGGTTGCTGTCGCTGGCGACGGCAAGCCTTGGCCGCGCGGGGTGGCGCCTACGTCGGGCACGTTGGTGACCAAGAATTTGCGTGCGCCTGCGTTGTAGAGCTTGTCCATGATTTTGGCGATATCGGTGGGTGCGGCGGTGGTGATTTCGCTGTGCGACAGGCCGTTGTTGATGACGGCGAAGATGTTGTTGCCCACGGTTGCAGCATCAATCACATACAAAGCGCTGGCGTCGGCGCGATTGAGGACTGCGGTTAAATACAGTGTTGTTTGGTAGCACATGTCAAACGGGTTGGGACTGGTACCGCTGATTTCACAGGTGCGTGCGCCGCCTACGGCGAAATTGGTACCGCCGTAGACGAAGGGTTTGACGCTGTTGCCCAAGTCAGCGGCGACCACGTCTATCCACAGCAAGCCATTCGATGCGCGGCCTGGGTAGTACGGTGAGCCGGGGAAAAGACCCGGTACGATGGATACCGCGTTGCCGTTGTCTGACAAACTTGCGCCGAAAACGACGATTTGGCTGTACGTATCACCATTTTTGCTGCCACCGCAGCCAGCAAGGATGACCGAGCAAAGCAGCGCTAGAGAAAGCTGGAGACTGATTTTTTTGAAACTGTTTTTCATGCTGTGCCTAAAAGTAAATACTTATGGACAAAGTCTATATTCAAAGCCAGTTGATAAGCAGATTATGATTTTTGCTTACCAATTGGGGGATTTATTTACCGCGATGCTCAAGCGGCGTTTCTAGGCGCTTGGCGGCGATGGTGAGAATGCCGGTCATGATCAAATACAGCACTGAAATCGCCAAATACGGCTCCCAGTAACGGGAATATGCACCGGCTACCGTGCGGGCCGCCATGGCCAGCTCTGCCAAGCCGATAGCGGATACCAAAGAAGAATCTTTCAGCAGCGTGATGGACTCATTCACCAGTGGCGGCACCATGCGGCGCAGGGCTTGCGGCAGCACGATGTAGCGCATGGTGTCGCGCTCGTTCAGCCCCAAACTTTGCGCGGCCTGCGTTTGGCCACGGGCGATGGACAAAATACCAGCGCGGACGATTTCAGCGATATAAGCACCTGCATTCAGCGTCAACGCCACAATGCCTGAGAAAAACGCACCGTGCAGTTGCCTGAATTCGCCAGCGGCCTCACCCGACACAAGCCAACCGTGCTCGGGGTGAATCAGGGTAGGCATCAGCGCGAAATGCACCAACAAGATTTGCACAAACAGTGGCGTACCGCGAAAAAACCAGACGTAAGCGGTGCAAATCCAACGCAAAACGCGCCGCCAACCTTTGCCCGGCTGGGCGTTGACTAAGCCAATCAGCAAACCCGCGATCATGCCCAAGGTGAGGGCGATGACCGTGAGCTTGGCTGTCATCCACACGCCCTCGACAAAGAGGGACGTGTAGGGCGTCAAAATCTCCCAGCGTAAATCCATACCGTTAAAGTACTAACTTTTAACCACTACGTTTTACGGCGAGAGAACGGATTTATTGACTTTACTTTGCAGCGGCGGTCAGGGTCGACTTCATGCCGAAGTATTTGACGTGGATGGCGTCATAGCTGCCGTCAGCTTTGATAGCGGCCAAAGCGTCGTTGACCTTTTTAGCCAAGTCGGTGTTGCCTTTTTTCATGGCGATACCGTATTGCTCAGGCGCAAATGAGGCATCGCTCACGCTTTTGAACTTCGCAGTTGGGTTGTTTTGGATGTAATGCTGCACCACGCCGTTGTCTGCCACCACAGCGGCGACACCACCAGCCTCTAATTCTTTCAAGGCCAATGGGGTGGATTCAAAGCGCTTGATGCTGGTGCTGGTTTTGCCCAACAGCTTTTGCACCACTTCGTCGCCCGTGGTGCCGGTTTGCACGCCGACTTTGAGGGTTTTCAAATCGTCAAACTTGGCGACTTTTGAGGTTTCTTTCACGGCGATCAACTGGTTGGCGTTGAAGTAGGGTGCTGAAAAATCCATGGTTTGCTTGCGCTCGTCGGTGATGGTGACGGCGGAGACCACCATGTCGCGCTCACCCGTGTCCAGCGTCTTGAAAATGCCTTCCCACGGGGTGTTCACAAACTTCACTTCAATGCCAGCTTTTGCAGCAACGGCTTTGACCACATCGACGTCAAAACCTTCAATCGCGCCACCAGGGGCGACGGATTCAAAAGGTGCGTAGGCGGCGTCAGTACCCACCACATACACCTTGGCAGGCGCTGGCGCGGCTGGGGCGGAAGCTGCAGGCGCGGCGGCTGGCGCAGCAGATGCAGGTTCTTGCTTGCTGCAGGCAGACAACATGGCGGCGGATGCAACTGCCAGCAAAGCGAGACGGCGCGAGATTGAAGTAACTTTCATGGAAACATCCTTTAATTGAGTGGAAGAAATTATGAATAGCCAATACAGCTAAG
The DNA here is from genome assembly GCA_043780435.1 of Polaromonas sp. Taxonomy (GTDB): domain Bacteria; phylum Pseudomonadota; class Gammaproteobacteria; order Burkholderiales; family Burkholderiaceae_C; genus Aalborgiella. The sequence continues at coordinate 9,326 of JAYWCQ010000041.1, read as the reverse complement.
CGACCAATCTTCCAGTTTAAGCGAGATTTGCCAGATTCTGGGGCAATGATTCTCTAAAACGTATTAGGGTAAGCATGGGGTTATGTGGTGGTGATCTGGCTTTCTCCAGGCTGCAGATCACCCAAGTTGTAATTGCCAATTTGAACTCGAATCAGCCGCAGCGTAGGCAGCCCCACAGCAGCCGTCATACGGCGAATTTGGCGGTTTCTGCCTTCGCAGATTTCAATTTCAAGCCACGAGGTGGGCAAATTGGCACGGTAGCGCACAGGCGGCGTTCGCGGCCAAAGGGCGGGTTCTAAAATTGATTTTGCCTGTGCAGGCAGCGTCAAACCGTCGTTCAGCAGCACGCCGGTTTGCAGCGCCGCAAGCTGCGCTTCAGTGGCTATGCCGTCCACCTGTGCCCAGTAGGTTTTGAACTGTTTTTCTTTCGGCTCGGTGATGCGCGAGTTCAAAACGCCATCGTCCGTGAGCAACAACAGCCCTTCAGAATCCATATCCAGCCTGCCGGCGACGCGTAAAGTCGGGTCGTGGATAAAGTGCGCCAGCGTTTGGCGGTCTGGCCGGTCAGCGTCGGGCCGAAATTGGGTTAAAACGTTGAAGGGTTTGTTGAAAAGGACGATTTTAGGCATGAAATCAGCCTCTAGCTGGCGTATTTATTGCCTAAAGTGCTATTATTTTTGCTGCTAAATTGACGTCTATTGCGATTCATAGTGTTGCATCTTGTGTTTTTAAGGGGTTTACTTTACACAAACTTCTCCAAGCCAATACAAGCAACCCGCGTACAACCTAAAGCAAACATCAATTAAAGCGCTGCTCGTGCTTAAATATCGCTAAAATACACTACTAACCAATCAGTCATTAAATTGCTGGAGCTCCCAGCGTCCACATAACCTGCACTAATTTTCGACATGTCCATCAAAGACATCATAGACAACACCGTTTGCAGCACAGACACCACGCGTGCCAAGCACTTACGGCGCAAAGAAGCGCGCCCAGGTGAGCTGCTGGACGCGGCATTGGACTTGTTTGTCGCCAAAGGCTTTGCGGCCACCCGCGTTGAAGAAGTGGCCGCCAAAGCGGGCGTTTCTAAAGGCACGCTGTTTTTGTACTTCAAAAGCAAAGAAGAGCTGTTTAAAGCGGTGGTGCGGGAAAACATGGGCAACCCAATCAACCAAGGCTTGGCTGAAATAGACAGCTTTGAGGGCACGACAACGGATATGCTGCAGTTTGCGATGTTTGCATGGTGGGAGCGTGTGGGCAACACCAAGGCATCGGGCATCAGCAAGCTGGTGATGTCTGAGGCCAGCAACTTTCCTGAACTGGCGAATTTTTATCACCAAACCGTGGTGAAACCTGGGCGACAGCTGATACGGGCGATTTTGCAGCGCGGCGTGGACAGGGACGAGTTTCGCACGCTGAACATGGATTACGCGGTTTACAGCGTGATCGCGCCGTTGATGTTTCTAACCACGTGGAAGCATTCGCTGGGCGCTTGCAGCCTAGAAGCGCCGCTTGACCCCAAAGATTACATCACCAGCCAAGCGGACATCATTGTGCGTGGCATTTTGGCGGCTTCGCCGTCAAATTCTCCCTCTCATTCAACTACTCAATCAACATCTCTTAAGGACAATTTGTAATATGAAACGCTGGACCAAGTGGGTTAAATGGGTGATTGCATTGCTAGTGTTAGTCGTCGTTGGCGTGAGTGTGGGGCGGGCGCTGCAAGCCAGAAAAGCGCAGCAAGAAACTGTCGCGGCTGCGACTGCCGCCAATGCCAAGGCGCAATCTGTCATTGAACTGGCAGCATCGGATGTGGTGACAGCGCAAGTCAAGGAGCTGGCCTTGGGTTTACCGATTTCTGGCAGCTTGAAGGCGGCAAATTCAGCCATCATCAAAGCGCGCGTCGCAGGTGAACTGCAGGGTTTGACGGTGCGCGAGGGCGATGCCGTCAAAGCAGGCCAAGTGATCGCGAGTATAGAAGTGACCGAATACGCGGCTCGCCAGCAACAAGCGCAAGACCAGGCCGAGGCTGCGAAAACACAAATCGTGATTGCACAGCGCCAGTTTGACAACAACAAAGCACTGGTAGACCAAGGTTTCATTTCTAAAACAGCACTAGATACCTCGTTAGCCACGCTGAATTCTGCCCAAGCAACCCACCGCGCTGCTTTGTCAAACGTGGATATCGCTAAAAAAGCGATGCTGGACACCGTGCTGCGTTCACCCATTTCAGGTGTGGTGTCGCAGCGCTTGGCACAACCAGGTGAGCGTATCGGGGTGGATGGACGTGTGGTTGAAATTATTGACCTGAGCCGTATGGAGCTAGAAGCCAACATCAGTGCGGCGGATGCTTTGAGTGTGAAAGTGGGTCAAACGGCGATATTGACGATTGAAGGCAGCGCCAGGCCTGTGAGCAGCCAAGTGGTGCGCATCAACCCGAATACCCAAGCCGGCAGCCGCAATGTGCTGGTTTATTTCAGCATTGCCAATAACGCTGGCCAAGCCCTCAATTTAAGGCAAGGTTTGTTTGCACAGGGCAGCTTGGGCACGGCCAAGGTATCGGCTTTGACAGTGCCACTCAGTGCTGTGCGAACCGACAAACCAACGCCTTATGTTCAAGTGTTGGATGGCAATGTCGTCAAACACGTGAGTGTGGAGATGGCGCAGCGGGGTGAAGTAGTGACGGCTGGTCGCAGCGAAACTGTAGTAGCCGTGAAAGGCATCGCTGAAAACACCCGTGTCCTGGTCGGTGCCTTGGGCACGGTTCGTGAAGGCACGACGACCAAGTTCACGCCAGTCGTTGCGGCTAAGTAAACCTAGGACACCTACCATGTGGTTTACCCAAGTTAGTCTTAAAAACCCAGTGTTTGCCACCATGGCGATGCTGGCTATCGTGGTGCTGGGCTTGTTTTCATACCAGCGCTTGCAAGTTGATCAATTTCCGAACATCGACTTTCCGGTCGTCGTTGTCATCGCTGAATACCCGGGCGCATCTCCCGAAATCATCGAAAGTGAAGTGACGAAAAAGATTGAAGAAGGTGTCAACGCGATTGCCGGCATCAGCGCGCTCACATCGCGCAGTTATGAAGGCCAATCGGTAGTCATCATCGAGTTTCAACTGCATGTGAATGGCCGTAAAGCGGCGGACGATGTGCGTGAAAAAATTGCGGCTATCCGGCCTAATTTCCGCACTGAGGTGAAAGAGCCGAAAGTGTTGCGTTTTGACCCATCGAGTCGTTCGATATGGTCGCTCGCCGTGTTGCCAGATACCCAAGCAGGCGTCAAACCACTCACCGCCGTTGAGCTGACGAATTGGACCGATCAAACGCTGAAGAAACGCTTGGAAAATGTGCGCGGTGTGGGCTCTGTCACCCTGGTTGGCGGGACCAAGCGTGAAATCAACATTTACTTGAATCCACAAGCCATGGATGCCCTAGGCATCACACCGGACCAAGTGGCCAATGCCGTGCGGTCTGAAAACCAAGATTTGCCTGCTGGTGCGATTCGCTCCCTGACACAAGAGCGTGTGGTGCAAATTGAAGCGCGCATGAAACGGCCGGAAGATTTCAACAAAATCATCGTCGGCCGCAAGAATGGCAGCGCCATTCGTGTGGAACAGGTTGCCCGCGTCGCTGATGGTGCGCAGGAAATTGACAGCCTGGCGCTCTACAACGGTCAGCGCACTTTGATGCTGCAAGTGCAAAAATCACAAGACGACAACACGATTGCCGTGGTGGATGGTTTGAAAAAGACAGTTGAAGAACTGAGTAAAACACTCCCCCCCGGCGTGAAGCTAGAGCAAATCAACGACAGCTCACGCCCGATTCGTGTCGCGGTGGACAATGTGCGCCGCACGCTGTTTGAAGGCGCAGCGTTGACGATTTTGATCGTGTTTTTGTTTTTGAACTCGTGGCGCTCCACCATCATCACGGGTTTGACGTTGCCAATCTCCATCATCGGCACATTTTTGTTCATGAACTTGTTTGGCTTCACCATCAACAACATCACGCTGATGGCGTTGAGTTTGTGTGTGGGCTTGCTGATTGACGACGCCATTGTGGTGCGTGAAAACATTGTGCGGCATGTACAAATGGGTAAATCACCCTACGACGCGTCCATGGATGGCACCAAAGAAATTGGCCTGGCGGTGCTGGCCACCACCTTGTCCATCGTGGCGGTGTTTTTACCGATTGGCTTCATGGGCGGCATTGTGGGCAAGTTTTTTCACGAATTTGGCATCACCATCGTGGCGGCCGTGCTGCTGTCAATGTTTGTCAGCTTCACGCTTGACCCCATGCTGTCCAGCATTTGGCATGACCCGAGCATCGAGGCGCATGGACGCCCTGGCCCGCCGGTCACGCTGTATGACAAAACGATAGGCCGTGTGACGGGTTTGTTTGATCGCGCGACCGACATGATGTCAGATGCTTACCAAGGCATTTTGCGCTGGTCGTTGAAGCACAAATTGGTGACTGTGGGCTTGGCTATTGCTGTTTTTGCGAGCAGTATTTTCATGGTGCCACTCTTGGGTACGGAATTTGTGCCAAAAGCAGATTTCTCAGAGACCTCGCTTAGCTTTTACACACCTGTCGGCTCATCGCTTGAAGTGACTGAATCAAAAGCCAAACAAGTCGAAGCGATTGTCCGCGAGTTTCCCGAGGTGAAATACACATTGTCAACCATCAACACCGGCAACGCAGCCGGCAAAATTTATGCCAACGTGTATGTGCGCTTGGTGGACCGCAAAGACCGCAACCGCAACGTAGATGAACTTTCTAATGTGTTGCGTGAACGCTTGAAGCAAGTACCGGGCATCACCGTCACACATGCGGGTTTGCTGGATGCTGTGGGTGGCAACAAGCAGGTGGAATTTTCATTGCAAGGCTCGGACTTGAAAGAGCTTGAGCGATTGGCACAATTGGTGATGAGCAAGGTGCGCGATGTGCCCGGTTTGGTGGATTTGGATTCCAGCGTGAAGCCCAACAAACCAACCGTGAGCATTGAGGTAAAACGTGAGGCAGCGTCTGATTTGGGATTGGGGGTGTCGCAAATTGCCACGCAGTTGCGCACCTTGGTGGCAGGCTCTACTGTGGGTACCTGGCGTGCAACGGATGATCAAACTTACGATGTCAACGTTCGCCTGGAGCCACAAGCGCGTGACACACCACAAGATATTGAACGCTTGCCATTCACGGTTGGCAGCAATTCAGACGGCACGTCGCGCGTGGTTCGCTTGAGTCAAGTCGCCACCGTGAAAGAATCTACCGGCTCCAACCAGATCAACCGCCGCGACTTGACGCGGGAAGTTGCCATCAACGGCAATGTGTTCAACCGCTCTGCGGGTGAGGTGTCAACGGACATCAAAGCCATTTTGGACAGCGTGAGTTTTCCGCCTGGTTACCGCTACCAGTTTGGTGGCTCAACCAAGAACATGAACGAATCGTTTGCCTACGCCATATCGGCCTTGGTACTGGCCATTGTGTTTATTTACATGGTGCTGGCCAGCCAGTTCAAAAGCTTCTTGCAGCCTCTGGCTTTGATGACAGCACTGCCGTTGACCTTGATTGGCGTGGTGTTGGCACTGCTGATGTTCCGTTCAACGCTGTCCATGTTCTCCGTCATTGGCGTGGTACTGCTGATGGGCCTGGTCACGAAAAATGCGATTTTGCTGGTCGATTTCGCCATTCGCAGCCGCGAAGAGGGCTTGGAGCGCACCGAAGCCCTGCTTTTAGCCGCCAAAGTGCGTTTACGCCCCATTTTGATGACCACCTTGGCCATGATTTTCGGCATGGTGCCCTTGGCCTTTGCCCTGTCTGAAGGCTCGGAACAACGCGCGCCCATGGGGCAGGCGGTGATTGGGGGGGTCATCACCTCATCATTGCTGACCCTGGTGGTCGTTCCCGTCATGTATTGCTATATGGATGATTTAGCCAATTGGGTCATGCGTCTGTGGCGTAAACCTGCGGTAAAGCTGGATATAAACCACTAAAACAACTTTATTTGGCTTTATATTTAACTTTTAAGCACTTATAGATCATGCTTCAATCACCTTTCGTTGGCGGGATTTGAGCGAGTGGCTTAGCGAATAAAATATTAGTCAATCCTTTTTTGAACAAACTGCGACCACCGCGTTGCCCTTAGGAACAGATTTTATGAATATCGAACAAGCCCGTTTCAATATGATTGAACAGCAGATTCGCCCGTGGGATGTGCTGGACGCGCATGTACTGCAACTGTTGGCCGTCATCAAGCGTGAAGATTTTGTACCGTTGGCGCACAAAGCACTGGCTTTTGTGGATATGGAAATTCCCCTTGGCTCGTTGGCTTTGGGGGAGTGCATGTTGTCACCCAAAGTAGAAGCGCGTATGTTGCAAGACTTGCAAATCAACAAGCACGAGACTGTTTTGGAAATTGGTACAGGCTCAGGCTTCATGGCTGCTCTGTTGGCGCACCGCGCACAATTCGTCACCACATTGGAAATCAATGCTGAATTGGCAGCTAAAGCGAGTCAAAACCTAGAGCTAGCCGATGTTTACAACGCCAAAGTGGTCGTGAGCGACGGCAGCAAAGACCTGAGCAGCTACGGCAGTTTTAACGTCATTCTTCTCAGTGGTTCAGTGGCGCAAATTCCGACAGGCATATTGAATATGCTCAACATCGGTGGCCGTTGTATGGCTATTGTGGGCGACGAGCCCGTCATGCGCGCTACGTTGGTGCAACGCGTTTCTGAAACAGCTTTTGAAACAAAACAAAGCTGGGACACCGTCGCCCCACGTTTAAGTGGCTTTGCTGAAACACCTCGTTTTCAGTTTTAATACTTTAAAAAAGTATCTCCAGGAACGATATGAACGTACGCCTTCCCCGACTTGTCCCACAGCTTACTGCTTTGGCAGTTGCAGCCTGTGCGCTACCGGTACAAGCCCAGAATTTAGCGGACTTATACCAAGCAGCGCGCAGTTACGATGCTGGTTACCAGTCTGCTTTGTCTGCGGCAAACGCCACCTTGGCTCGTGGTGAGCAAGCCAAAGCGGGTATTTGGCCGGTGGCAGGTTTTCAAGCGGGCGCGTCTCGCACTGTGGCGGATGTGGCTAGTGCTGCAAACACCTCTAACTTTGGCGGTCAAAGCGCTACGTTAACCGCGTCTCAGCCTTTGTACAGACCCAGCAATTGGGTGAGCTACGCGCAAGGTGAAAAGCAAGCGTTTATTGCCAAAGCGCAGTTGCAAACCGCCGAGCAGGACTTGATCATTCGCGCCAGCCAAGCGTATTTTGACGTGCTGGCAGCCTTAGATACTTTGACGTTTGTTCAAGCGCAAAAAGCGGCTGTGGCTGAACAATTGGCCTCCGCCAAGCGTAATTTTGAGGTGGGGACATCAACGATCACCGACACCCGCGAAGCACAAGCGCGGTATGACCTGGTGATTGCGCAAGAAATAGCGGCTGAAAACGATGTGCTCGTCAAAAAAATGGCGTTGGATCAATTGGTTGGCAAAAGCAATGTTGAACCCAAGCCCTTGGTCATTCCATTGACCCTGCCCGCGCTCGCACCCAATGACGTGACCCAATGGGTCGCACAAACCGAAGCCAGCCACCCCAGCATCGCGCAAGCGCGTTTGGCGCTGGAAGTGGCACAGCTAGAAACCACCAAAGCCGAAGCGGGTCACAAGCCTACGCTTGACCTCAATGCCAGCTATGGCGCAAACCGCAACCAAGGCTCGGCCACCAGTGCAGCAAGCACCCGCAGCACATCCGGCACCATTGCATTGGCTTTCAACCTTCCGCTTTTTGCCGGCTTTGCCGTACAAAACCGCATCAAAGAAACCCTAGCGCTGGAAGACAAAGCGCGTTCCGACTTGGATGTTGCCAAACGCACCGTAGCGCAAGCGACCCGGACAGCGTTTTTTGGTGTGCAGTCTGGCCTGTCTAGTGTCAAAGCCTTTGAAGCCGCCGAATTCTCGACCCAAAGTGCTTTAGACGCGAACAAACTGGGCTACCAAGTGGGGGTGCGCATCAACATCGACGTGCTGAACTCTCAAAGCCAGCTGTTTCAAACCAAGCGCGATTTGGCCAAAGCGCGTTATGACGTGTTGCTGGGGGGGTTGAAACTTCGCCAAGCCAATGGCACACTCACAGCGGAAGATTTAGCGCCCGTGAACGCTTTGTTAGCCAAATAAACTGGCGTTGTCCATTAACTAAGTAATTGCACCACGGCGGCGGCTGTTTTTTCGGCAGCGCCCTGGTGTGCATTGGCAAATTGCAGCGCTGCTGTACGTGCTTTAGCTAAGGTATCAGAACTCTCGACCAATGTGCAAGCTGCATCAACGGCTTGCGGCATTGAATCCACAGCAAAGGCCGCGCCTGATTCAATTGCCAGCGCCGCAGCTTCTGAAAAATTAAAGACGGATGGTCCTAGGATCACTGGACAAGCACACGCAGCCGCTTCGATCAAATTTTGCCCGCCCAAAGGCTCAAAACTACCGCCCAGCAAAGCAACGTCACTCATGCCGTAATACATGGCCATTTCACCCAAGCTATCACCCAGCCAGATGGTGTTTGCTTCGGTGATATCGGGTTGGTCTAACCATTCACTGCGCTTGGATACCTTGAATCCATGTTGCGCGATCAATGTTGCCACGTCCTCAAACCGCTGCGGATGGCGGGGCACCATCAACCACTGCACGTTGAAGGCGGTTTTTTGCAAATATTGCAACAAGACAAGCTCTTCGCCCTTGCGCGAGCTGGCAAACATCACCACCGGTTTGCTTGCTTTTGATCGCCAGCTTTTACCCAAGGCTAATTGAGCGATATCAACCAATGCATCAAACTTGAGATTACCAAAAACACCGGCGACCCTTGCACCCAGTTTTGCAAATCGATCTGCATCCGCTGCACTTTGTGGCCAAATGGCGGCCAATGATTCATAAGCGGGTCGTGCCAGCCCATCGAATTTTTTAGTCTGCACATACGTTTTTTCACTCATGCGGGCATTCGCCATGACCAGTGGCACGTGGTGTTTGGCACACGTAGCTGCCATATTCGGCCACAGCTCGGTTTCCATCATGATGCCTATGCGGGGCTGAAAATGCTGGACAAAGTGCTCCGTAGCCGCTGCCGTGTCCCACGCTTGCCAGACTTGCACATCGCCCGCTCGCAATAGCTTTTCGCCTTCAGTACGACCTGTCGCTGTGCCATGCGTTAGCAGCAGCTTCATAGTCGGTAAGCGTTCGCGCAAAGCAGTAATCAGTACCGCAGCAGCACGGGTTTCACCCAATGAAACCGCATGAATCCACACAAATTGCTGGTCTTGCGTCGGGTTTTGGACGGCTG
>JAYWCQ010000040.1:0-2922 GCA_043780435.1 Polaromonas sp. | reverse complement strand
TGCGGCCTAGCCCAACTGGAAAAAGCCCCGCAGTTCATCCAGGCCCGCAAAGACAACTACGCCTTTTTGAAAGCGCGCTTGAAAGATTGCGAGGAGTTCATGCACCTGCCCGAACCCACCGAGCACTCAGACCCTTCGTGGTTTGGCTTCCCGATCACACTGAAAGATAACTGTCCTGTCACCCGGCTGGACTTGTTGACTTACCTGGACCAACACAAAGTCGGCACCCGCTTACTGTTTGCCGGTAACCTGACCTGCCAGCCCTACATGATCGGCGCCAACTACCGCATCAGCGGTGATTTGACCAACACCGACAACGTGATGAACAACACCTTCTGGATTGGCGTGCAGCCCGCGCTGACTAAAGAGATGCTGGAGTTCGCTGCGCAAAAAATTGAAACCTATTTGGGCGTCAATTTTTAAATTAAGCGACCGTTGTTTTGAAAATTCTTTTAACTGGTGCTAGTGGCTTCTTGGGAAGCGCGCTAGCCCTCCATTGGCTCAGTGCGGGGCACCAAGTAGCCTTGCTGCTGCGGCCCACTTCGCAGTTGCATCGACTGCGCGGGTTAGATGCGTCGTTCGATATTGGGCGCTGCACGACCGATGTTGAAGTGGATGCCTTTGTAAAAAATGTTCAACCCGAAGTCGTTGTTCACACCGCTTGCGCCTATGGTCGCCAAGGTGAAAGCAGCCTGCAACTTTTTGATGCCAATCTGCGCCTGGGGCTTGTCATTTTGCAAGCCCTGCAGCACACCGCACAACCCGTTAGCTTCATCAACACGGGCAGTGCTCTGGCACCCGAAGTTAGTCCTTATGCGCTAAGCAAAAGCCAATTTGCACAATGGGGCCGCATGCTGGCGACCCAATCTGGCGGCCAATTAAGGTTTATTAACGTACTGCTCCAGCACATGTACGGCCCCGGTGACGACGCATCAAAATTCACCACGCATGTGCTGCACGCCTGCCACCGCAATGACCCCGTGCTGAAGCTTACCGCTGGCGCGCAGGCGCGTGACTTTATTTATATTGACGATGTGGTCAGCGCCTACGACACGCTGCTCACGCAGCGCCACCAGCTGGACACCGTGCAGGACATTGAAGTGGGTTCTGGCGTTGCGCCCAGCATTCGGCAATTTGTCGAAACCGCTCATCGCCTGACGGCGTCCCGCACCGAATTGCTCTTTGGCGCATTGCCCTATCGCGCCAACGAAGCCATGCACTGCCTGGCCAACATGGCGCGTATGACTCAACTGGGCTGGGTGCCTGCGTTTGACCTGAACGCCGGGCTAAAGAAAACGATAGAACTGGAATTTAAACAATGAAACTACTTATTACCGGCGGCTGCGGCTTCCTGGGCAGCAACCTCGCATCTGATGCCTTGGCCCGTGGCGATGAATTGGTTGTGTTTGACAACCTCTACCGAAATGGTTCGCGAGAAAACCTGACGTGGCTGCAAACCCAAGGTAAATTTACCTTTGAGCATGGCGACATCCGCAACCAAAACGACATTACCCGCGTCATTCAGGCATTCAAGCCAGACGCCATCTTCCATCTAGCTGGCCAAGTGGCCATGACCACCTCCATCGCCAACCCACGGATGGACTTTGAAGTCAACGTGATGGGCACCCACAACCTGCTGGAAGCCGTGCGGCAACATGCCCCCAACGCCACAGTGGTGTATTCGTCCACCAACAAAGTCTACGGCGACCTGGAGCAATACACCTACGTGGAGACGGATACCCGCTACCAGTGCGTTGAGCACCCGAATGGCATTAACGAGCAGACGCAGCTCAGTTTTCATTCCCCTTACGGTTGCTCCAAAGGTGCAGCAGACCAATACATGCTGGACTACGCCCGCATCTTCGGCCTCAAGACCGTGGTGTTTCGTCATTCATCCATGTATGGCGGCAGGCAATTTGCTACTTACGACCAAGGTTGGGTAGGCTGGTTTTGCCAAAAAACGGTCGAAGCCAGTAAAGGCTTGCTCAAAGAGCCCTTCACCATTTCCGGCACAGGCAAGCAAGTACGCGACGTGCTCCATGCGGACGATATGAAGCGGCTCTACATGGCCGCCGTTAACCATATTGACAGCGCAAAGGGCCAAGCTTTCAATGTGGGTGGCGGCATCGAAAACAGCTTGTCGTTGCTGGAATTGTTCGCACTGCTTGAACAAATAGCCAAGGTCAAACTAAGCTACACCAAACTCCCAGTTCGCGAGAGCGACCAACGCGTGTTCGTCTCCGACCTTGCCAAAGCTAAACAACTGCTTAACTGGCAACCCGTGGTCTCCGCGCAAGAGGGCGTAGCGCGCATGGTCGAATGGGTTCGAGCCACGTAATGACTGCGGATGTCTCCAAGGAACGCACCCGCAACTATCTGCATCAGATAAAAGGCGCGGTCGTTTACAAAGCGGGGGCCATGCTGGCGTCGTTCCTCGCTATCCCGATGATGATTCGCTACTTGGGGCAAGAGCAGTTTGGCGTGTGGTCAACGCTCCTCACCGTCATGTCGTGGATCGTGTTTTTTGACTTGGGGGTAGGCAATGGGCTGCGCAACAAAGTGGCCGAAGCCCTTGCAAGAAATGACAAGGCAGAAGCCGCCAATTACATTGCCTCGGGCTACAGTCTTATTGGCTTGATCGCATTGGTATTGTGGGCACTGATCACAGGCGCGTCATTTTTTGTGCCTTGGCAAACAGTTTTCAATACCCAGGCGATTCCAGAAGCTACCTTGCGCCTGACAGTACAAATTGCTGTTTTTTTCATCGTTTTGAATTTCTGGATCGGGTTGATCGGTGCGCTTCTGGGGGCTGTGCAAAAAACGGCGATGACAGCACTGGGCCAATTGATCTCAAACGTTTTGGCACTCTTGTTTGTTTTTGTTTTGACAAAGACAACTGACGCCACTCTAAGTTATCTTGCC
>JAYWCQ010000039.1:0-8391 GCA_043780435.1 Polaromonas sp. | reverse complement strand
CAATCTCTTGAACATGGAACATTGACCTTTATTTAATAAGCAGGATTGACTGTACGCTGAATAATTTACCTGAATGACGATGATAATTCACCTATGCAGTTAGAAAACTCGAAAAATACACTATTACCTTCTGGCGTCGCCAAACTTGAACATTTGGGCGTGATTCGCGTCACGGGTGCAGATGCCGCGTCGTTTCTGCAAGGCCAGCTGACCAACGATGTGGTGCTTTTAGGCATGACTGAGTCACGTTTGGCGGCTTTTTGCTCCGCCAAGGGGCGCATGCAGGCGTCGTTCACCATCATCAAGTGTGCGCCTTTGGATGCCACACAAGCGACACATGACATTTTGATGATTTGCAGCCACGATATTTTGGCGCCCACTTTGAAGCGTTTGAGCATGTTTGTGATGCGGGCGAAGGCAAAGTTGACGGATGCAACCGCTGAATTCAATATCTACGGGGTGACTGGTGAGGCTATATTATCTATAGCACCTCAGTTAATAAATACGCCGGCTATTACCACTTTTTGCACTTTTGGAACCTTATTTTTAATTGCTTTACACCCTGCACTGGGGCAAAGCCGTGCCTTGTGCCTCACGCCTGTGGGCGATGCTGCTCCTGTAGGTCATGCGCTATCTACAGAGCTGTGGCACTGGGGCGAAGTGCAAGCCGGCATTGCCACCATCACAGCGCCCATCGTTGAAGCTTTTGTGCCGCAAATGCTGAATTACGAGTCGGTAGACGGCGTGAACTTTAAAAAAGGCTGTTACCCGGGGCAAGAAGTGGTGGCGAGGAGCCAGTTTCGCGGTACTTTGAAGCGACGCGCTTTTGTGGTTCAAATTGACGCTACAGATACGCAACCCTTTGTCAGTCAAGAGATTTTTCACGATTCGGATGCTGAACAACCCTGCGGAACGGTGGTGCAAGTGGCCAAAAACCCAAGTTCGGATCCCAATGGCGGCTATTCGGCGATTGTATCGATGCAGATCTCCGCAAGCGCGGGTGGGAAGCTGACTTTGGGGGCCGCAAACGGGGCAAACATTACGTTGTTGCCACTGCCCTACCCTTTGCTTGAGGATATTTAGCGGCTAAAAGCTGAATCGTTGAGAAATGTCATGCCGCTAGCGTAGAGGTGGCGCAGAATGGCCTCATGGACACATCTTCTGGCCAATCGTCTGGTTCATCGACTGGTTTAACCGAGGCCGAGGCATTGCGACTATTGACGCAGGACGGGCCCAACGAACTTCCCCACAAGCCGCCGCGTTCGGTGTTGCGGATCGCGTTTCAGGTGATCCGGGAGCCGATGTTCCTGCTGTTACTCGCCGCTGGCTTGATCTACCTGTTTTTAGGCGATTGGGTGGAAGCGCTGATGCTGCTGGGCGCGGTGGTGGCCACGGCCATGATTTCCATCGTGCAGGAAAAGCGCACCGACAATGTGCTGGCATCTTTGCGCGATCTGGCCAGCCCACGGGCCTTGGTGATTCGGGATGGGCAGCAAAAGCGCATTGCGGGTTCAGAGGTGGTACGCGGCGACATCATTGTGCTGGCAGAAGGCGACCGTATCCCTGCAGATGCGCATATCCTAAGTGGCAACAACCTGCAGGTCGATGAGTCCTTGCTGACGGGTGAATCGGTCGCGGTGGACAAGCTATGGGCGTCAGGTGAAGACGCTCCCTCCGTTTTTTCAGGCAGCTTGGTGGTGCGCGGGCATGGGTTGGCGCTGGTGTTTGCAACTGGCAGCAACAGCGAACTGGGCAAAATCGGCAAGGCGCTGGGCGATATCCCCGAAGAACCCACACGTTTGCATGCCCAGACGCGCCAATTGGTCAAGCTTTTTGGAGCGATAGGCCTGGTGCTGAGTCTGCTGGTGGTGCTGTTTTACGGTTTGCAGCGGGGCGACTGGCTGGCGGGGGCTTTGTCGGGCATCACCCTGGCGATGGCGATTTTGCCGGAGGAATTTCCGCTGATCCTGACCTTTTTCATGGCGATGGGTGCCTGGCGGATTTCAAAACACCAGGTGTTGACACGGCAAAGCGCAACGATTGAAACCCTGGGCTCCGCCACGGTGCTGTGTACCGATAAAACCGGCACCCTGACGATGAACCGCATGGCTCTGGCCGAATTGCGCGGTATCAGGCAAGCAGGGCAAGTGGGTCAAATTGCGCATGTTTGGCAGGCAAGCTCAGATAGCAAAACCCCGTCACCCGTTCTGCCTGAGCTGCACGAACTACTGGAATACGCCATGCTGGCCAGTGAAAGCCGCCCGACCGACCCGATGGAGCGGGCCATCGTGGAACTGGGCGGGCAGCATCTGCAAGGAACAGAGCGCCTGCACCCTGAGTGGGTTCTGGCGCGTGAATACGGCCTGTCGCCAGAATTGCTGGCCATGACCCATGTGTGGAAGTCAACTAGCCATGCCAGCCACCTGATTGCCGCCAAGGGCGCACCCGAAACCATCATCGACCTGTGCCATCTGAGTCCAGCCCTTGCGGCAGACGTACGGGAAGCCGTCAATGCCATGGCGGCAGAAGGTTTGCGGGTCTTGGGCGTGGCCAAAGCCACCTTCACAGGGACGGATTGGCCGGCTGGGCAGCATGACTTTGACTTTGAACTGGTCGGCTTGCTGGGCTTGGCCGACCCGCTGCGGGCCAGCGTGCCGAGTGCGGTTGTGCAATGCCAGGACGCGGGCATCCGCGTGATGATGATCACCGGAGACTACCCGGTGACGGCACTGGCGATTGCACGCCAGGCGGGCATTGTGGGTGAACAGGATGATGAGCGCCATGTTGTCATGGCGGGCGATGAATTGGCAGCGCTGTCAGAGCTAGAACTGGCAAAACGTGTCAGCCAAGTGAAGGTGTTTGCCCGCATCAAGCCCGCGCAAAAACTGGCGATTGTGAATGCCTTGAAAAAAGGGGGCGAGGTGGTGGCCATGACGGGTGATGGCGTCAACGATGCACCCGCCCTCAAAGCCGCGCACATTGGCATCGCCATGGGGCAGCGCGGGACCGACGTCGCCCGTGAGGCTGCTTCGATGGTGCTGTTGGAAGATGATTTTGGCGCTATTGTCAAAACCATCGCCCAGGGGCGGCAGATTTACGACAACATCCGCAAGGCTTTGGCCTTTGTGGTGTCTGTCCATGTGCCGATCGCCGGGCTGGTGTTCCTGCCGATGCTGTTTGGCTGGCCTATTCTGTTGTTTCCGGCGCATGTGGCTTTTTTTGAACTGGTGATCGACCCCAGCTGCTCCTTCGTCTTTGAGGCAGAAGAAGCCGAACCCGACCTGATGCAGCGCCCACCCCGACCAACCGATGCAGCCCTGTTTGGCCATCAACAGCTGTTTTTCAGCGCGTTGCAGGGCTTGATGGTGCTGGGCTCACTGCTGGCTCTGAACTATACCCTGCGCCAGTTTGGAATAGCCCAGGACGAAGTTCGAGCCGCCAGTTTTGTCGCCATGATGTTGGGGAGCCTGTTGCTTGTATGGCTCAATCTGAAGTCTAGAGGTGGCAACGGACGAGTGCACCGCAAGCCCAGTCGCGGGTTTTTACTGGCGGTGTTCGGAACCGGGCTGACGCTGCTGCTGATCAACACAGTTCCTGTACTGCAAGGCCTGTTCAAGTTTGCAACCCTGAGTCCCACCGTTTTGGGTTTGACTTTCGCCAGCGGCTTGCTCAGTTACGTCTTGGTGCTCCTGGTACGACGCTGTAAGATATTTAAAGCAACTTAAACATCTCAATGTGCAGCACGCCTTCTTCATCAAAAGGCAAGCCACGCTCGGTAAACCCTTGTTTTAAATAGAAATTTATAGCACTGCACTGTGCGTGCAGGACGATCTCTGCGTCGCCGCGTGACTTGGCGGCAGCCATCAACGTGTTCATGATGTCACGACCCAATTTTGACCCACGCATCACGCGGTGCACCGCCATGCGGCCAATTTTGCTGGATTTGATCGGATCAGACGGCGTCTGAAGTTCTTTGCTAGGCAGCAATCGACCAGTGGCCACTGGTTGGGCGAGGCGGTTGTATGCAACGGCGTGAACCGACGTGGCGTCGTATGCATCTTGCTCAATCTCTAATGCAAAACCTTGTTCATTCACGAAAACTTCTTCGCGCAGCGCAAACGCATCTGCACCCAAGGCATGCACATCACCCGTTTTGACCGATGTCATAGGCTCGCCAGCTTCAAAAGCGGTCAACAGCTCACGAAATGCAGGGTGAACGGGTTGCGAAGTTTGGGTGGCGGGATTGGCGAAGACGTAGACAAGCTCGCAGGTCACCAACAACTGATCTGCACGGAAAATCGCGCCATGAAAAACGACTGATGAGTTGCCCACTTTGACGCACTTGAGCATCACGTCCAACTGGTCTTCGTAGCGCGCGCTGGCGAAGTATTCAACACTGGCTTTTTTCACATACAAATCACCACCCCACTGGTGCATGGTTTCTTCGTAGGGAATGGCCATGGCGCGCCAGTAGTCGGCAATGGCGGTATCAAAGTACATCAAATAGTGCGCATTGAACACTATTTTTTGCATATCCACCTCCGCCCAGCGCACCCTTAGGGGGGAGCTAAAGCGGAAGTCTTGACGGGTGGTTGGCTGGTTCATATAACTTATATTAGCAAATTAACACGCCTAAACTTGAGTTGCTCAAACTTCTGCTAGGCTCAAAGCTTCTGAAAAGGTCCCTTTAGCTGCATGTCCCAAGCCACCGTCGTCTTCATCCTTGCCCTGCTCATGGGCATTCAGCCCGTCACCACTGACCTGTATTTACCCGCTCTACCCGCTCTTGCTGAGGGCTTTGGGGCATCTATGGCGCAGGCGCAGTACACCTTATCGGCGCTTTTGCTGGCTTTTGGGGTGTCGCAGTTGATCTGGGGGCCGCTGTCTGACCGGTTTGGGCGCAAACCTATCCTGCTAGCGGGATTAAGCCTGTACACCCTGGCTGCCGTAGGTGCCGCATGGGCGGATTCGATTCAACTGCTCATTACTTGGCGCATTTTGCAGGGACTGAGTATGGGCGCGGTGGTGATGTGCGGGCGGGCGCTGGTGCGCGATTTGTACAGCCCACTAGATGGCACACGGGTGATGTCTAAAGGCTTGACTGGCTTGGGCGTGCTGGCTTGTTTGAGCGCGCCTTTGGGCGGTTTTTTATCGGGTCATTTCAGTGTCCGCGCCACGCTGCTGGCGTTGGCTGTGTTTGGTGCGCTATCACTTTTGGTTGTGACACTGCGTTTCGAGGAAAGCCTGCCACAAAAAAACTTGGGCGTTTTAGAGCCCACAAGCCTCGTTCGCAACTGGTGGATGATTCTTAAAAACCCTGTATTTTTGACCTATTCTGCGCTCTCTAGCTTCTCATACTGCGTGCTGTTTGTGTTTTTGGCGTCGTCGTCGTTCGTGTTCATCAAAATCTTTGGTTTCTCTAGCGCCATGTATGGTTTGGTCATGTTCGGTATGTCGGCCAACTATATTTTGGGTACGGTTTTGTGCCGTTGGCTGCTGACGCGCATTGGCATTACCCGCACGGTGGCGCTTGCTGGTGGGTTTTCACTGTTGGGTGGCACGCTTTTGGGTGTGCTGGCACTGGCTGGCGTACACAGCTTTTGGGCTGTGATGCTGCCGTTTTATGTGGTGGCGATAGGCCATGGCATACACCAGCCCTGCGGGCAAACGGGGGCGATTGTGCCTTTTGGCAAAGCGGCGGGCACAGCCTCTGCGGTCAATGGGTTTTTGATGATGCTTTTGGCCTTTGTCACTGGCGCGTGGCTCAGCAAAAATTATGACGGCAGCGTGATGCCCATGGCCATGGGCGTGTGGTTTTGGACGGTGTGCATTGCCGCCATTGCTTGGACGGCAGTGCAAAAATATGGGCGTCAATCTGCATGACGGACAAAAAGCCTTCTTTACCCCGTTGTATTTGCATCGCTGGGCCCACGGCTTCTGGAAAAACTGCGGCTGCGCTGGCGATAGCGCAACATTTAAGCGTGGTGAAGCCGGTAGAAATCATAAGCGTAGACTCCGCTTTGGTCTACGCAGGCATGGACATCGGCACCGCCAAGCCCAGCGCTGCTGAATTGACCAGCGTGCCGCACCATTTGATCGACATACGCGACCCGCTGCAGCCCTATTCCGCCGCTGAATTTGCCAAGGACGCCACGCGTTTGATCACTGAAATCACGGATCGCGGACATTTGCCGCTGCTGGTGGGCGGCACGATGTTGTATTTTAAAGCGCTGTTTGAGGGCTTGGACGACATGCCAAAGGCTAATGCAGACATTCGCGCTGCTTTGGAGCAAGAAGCGGCGCAATTCGGCTGGCCTGCCATGCATAGCAAATTAGCCGAAGTTGACACTGTGACGGCAGCAAGATTGAAGCCCAACGATGCACAGCGCATTCAGCGCGCTTTGGAGGTGTATCGCATCTCTGGGCAGCCCATGTCGTCGTTCCAGAAACGCCTAGAATCAACAAATAATGCTATTAATAATATAGCGACTCAGGAAGTTAATACGCCGGCTAGAGGCATATCCAACCCCTTAAATTTGCAGCCTGATTCACTGTTTATTTCACTAGAACCGAATGACCGCGCATGGTTGCACCAACGCATCGCCCAGCGCTTTGACTTGATGCTGCAAATCGGTTTCGAGCAAGAAGTGCGCAGCCTGCGTGCACGGGGCGATTTGAACCTGGACACGCCATCCATCCGCTGTGTGGGCTACCGGCAAATGTGGGTAGCTTTGGATGCTGTGAATGATCATCAACTGGATAGAAAAACAGCTTTTGAGTTACGCGAAAAGTGCATAGCCGCTACGCGCCAGCTGTGCAAGCGGCAGCTCACATGGCTGCGGTCTATGCCCAATCGCCGCGTTGTGGCCTGTGACGCGCCAGACGCTTTGGCGCAGGTCATCACCCTTACATCAGCCACAGTGGATGCATGGCTATAAATAGTTTTAAATCTAAACCGCCATCTTCTGCGTATGATACTTATGAAATCTGTTTAAAAGGCCTATCCATGCTGCAAATTAATATACAAAAACGCGCTAAAAAATCCTATTTTGCTATTAAAAAAATAGCTGCTCTAGCGATACTTATGTCGGTTACAGCCATTTTTAGTCATGCCGCTAGCCTTTCTGTCAACGTGGTGGACAAAGATGGTAAACCGACTGCCGATGCGGTGGTGATGGTTATGCCAAGTGGCGTTTCACCACCTAAAACACCGCTTTTGATGGCTGCGACGATTTCGCAAGCCAGCATGCAGTTTATCCCCGCAGTCACCATCGTGCGCACAGGTGCCAAAATCACTTTTGTAAACAACGACGCTTGGGACCACCACGTGCGTGGTTCTGCGGCGGGCGCTGCGCAGTTCAGCGGCAATGATGAAAATGGCTTTGCGCTGCGCTTGGGGGGCAAAACAGCTGGCACTGCCGGCAAATCAAGCGTCGTGTCGTTAGATAGCCCGGGGGTTGTCCTACTAGGCTGCCACTTGCATGGGTCTATGGTAGGTCATGTGGTGGTGAGCGACACTCCGTGGGCCGCCAAAACTGATACCAACGGCGTGGCAACTTTTACTGATTTGCCGGATGGCGCAGCGACGGTCAAAGTCTGGCATGCCGCACAGTTTGTGGACTTAAAGCCCATGCAGACCACACTGAGTGCGGCTCCGAGTCAAGTGCAAATGCAACTCAGCGTGACGCCGCGCCGCCGCGCTGCACCTGCAGCCACATCAGGCGAAAAGCCTACTTTTTACTAGCAAAGCACTGGGGGTGGCGTTTAGCGTGCCTTTCGTGATGGGATAATAGCGGCATGACGATTACATACAAAGACGAACAAGGCATCGCGGGCATGCGCGTGGCGGGTAAATTAGCCTCAGAGGTGCTGGATTATTTAACCCCGTTTGTGAAACCTGGGGTGACGACCAATGCGCTGGACAAACTGGCGCATGACTACATCACCGGCGAACAAGGCGGCATCCCTGCGCCACTGAACTACACCGGCGGTGGCGATATTCCCTACCCAAAGTCGATTTGCACCTCGGTGAACCACCAAGTCTGCCACGGCATTCCCAACGACAAGCAGCTCAAAAAGGGCGACACGGTGAATATCGATGTGACCGTCATCAAGGACGGCTGGCACGGCGACACCAGCCGCATGTTTGGCGTGGGCGAGTTGTCCATCGCTGCAAAACGGCTCAGTGCGTTGACCTACGACGCGATGTGGATTGGCATTGCACAGGTCAAACCCGGCGCACATTTGGGCGATATTGGCGCTGCGATTCAAAAATTCTCTGAAAACAACGGCTTCAGCGTGGTGCGCGAGTTTTGTGGCCACGGCATTGGCCGCATCTTTCATGAAGAGCCGCAAGTGCTGCATTACGGCAAACCGGGCACGCTGGAAGAG
>JAYWCQ010000038.1:0-18540 GCA_043780435.1 Polaromonas sp. | reverse complement strand
TGTAGGCCAGCGGCTCACCCGCTAAACGGCGCTGGCACAGGGTTTGGAAGGTGAGGGCAGCGGGATCGCTCAGCACCTCATCGTCATGCGTGATGAGCCATGCGCGGTCAGTCTGCGAACGGCCTAGTGCATGCAGCATCAGCAGCTGTGCGTCTAGGCGCTCAATGCCTTTTTGAGTGTCAGATTGAACGGCGGATTGGAGGTGAAGTTGGATGTTCAAAAAATGAATAAACGCTATAAAAATAATAGCTGTTTAGGCAATAAATACGCCGGCTAGAGTGTTATTTTAATGCCAAAAAAGCTAATTCAGGGTGCTTTTGAGTTTAGCACGCCGTGTTTAAGGCCAAGGCCCTTGATCTAAGCAATTTTCTACGGCCAACTGGCCTGCAGCGGCGTTGTTTTTGATGAACACCTGGCCGTCTATACCGACGGCTTGGGAGACAGTGGGCGTTGTTGTGATGCTGCTGCAGGCGCACAGGCCCGCCAGTAGCACGGTAAAACACAGGCGTTTCACCGAACGCAAGCTAGGAAAACAGCCGGTCATGTCCTCTCGGACCACTGCACCCCGCCGGTCGCCCAATTTTGGCGCGGAATGTCAAACAGCACAACGTCCACAGAGTCTGGTTTTGACCCTAGGCTCTCAACGACGGCCTTTGTCAGCGCTTTGACGAGAGCGGTTTTTTGCTCTGGCGTGCGGCCTTCCAATAGTTCTACGCGGATGGTGGGCATGTTGGTTCCTGGGAAATTAGTTATTGAGAGGGGTGATTTTCAGTCAGAATGATGATTATGTCTAACCCGCCAGAACCACCATCTCAAAATCCTGCAAACGGGGCTTCTGCCGCGAATGGTTTGCGTGGCTTTGCTTGGTTGCTGGCCTTACAAGCGGCGGGCGAGTTGGCGGTGAAACAATTTGGTTTAACGCTGCCTGGTCCCGTTTTGGGAATGGTTTTTTTATTGTTTGCCCTACGCTGGCCTAGCGTGCAAACGGCGGTGGCTGGTTGTGCCGAATTTTTGTTGAACCACTTATCACTACTTTTTGTACCGGTCGGCGTAGGGGTGATGACGCATTTGGGTGTTTTTAGTGATTTTGGTTGGCGCATTGCCGTCGTTTTGGTGTTGTCAACTTGGGTTGGCTTGTCTGTCACAGCGCTGGCTTTGCGCGGCTTACAACGGCAGCAAGTAAAAGAAGAGCAAGAAGGATAAAGGCCCCCATGCTAGATTTTGTAGAACTCTGGGTTTATCTCACCTCTGGCCCGCTGTTTGGCTTGACTTCTACCGTCGTGGTTTACGTGATTGCGCATGCGGTTTATGTGAAATTAGGCCATGCGCCTTGGGCGAATCCGGTGTTGTGGTCGGTTTTATGTATTGCTAGCGTGTTGTTGGCGTCTAACGTTCAATACCCGGTCTACTTTGCAGGTGCGCAGTTTATTCATGTTTTGCTAGGGCCTGCCGTTGTGGCTTTGGCTTGGCCCATGTGGCAACGTAAAGAGGCGTTGTTGCGCGCTTGGCGCGGTTTACTTTTTGCGGCGTTTTTAGGTGGCGTTGCCGCAGTGGGAAGTGCATTTTTATTGGGAAAACTGTTGGGTTTGCCTTTGTCCGTACTTCTGTCCATGGTGCCAAAGTCAGTCACCGCGCCCGTGGCGATGGGGGTAGCGCAGCAAATTGGTGGCATCCCCGCACTGGCTGCTGTATTTGCCGTTTTGACTGGCATGGTAGGCGCTCTCAGCGGCAAGTACATTTTTGATCTATTTGGCATCAAGACGGACAAAGCTGGCTGGATTCAACGTGGCTTTGCGCTGGGTACTGCCGCGCACGGCATAGGCGCAGCGCGTGCCATGCAGGTCAATGCGGATGCAGGCGCGTATGCTGGTTTGGCGTTGGCTATTCAAGTGCTCTTGGCTTCAATTTTGATTCCGCTGGGTGCTCAATTGTTGAGCGGCTTTTAAAACTGCAGTTCAAGGTATTTGGTCAGGTATTTCCTAAAGGGCACTTCCTAAAATAACCTTCTTTTGCCAAAGCGTTTGCAGTGTTTGTATAGTCAACTTCCAAGTCACTTTTGCTTTTACTTACCCTAGGAGAAGACATGTTCAATGAGACAACGCGAGACCAGATGACCGATGCCCAAGCCCTGCTTGACAGCTCAAGCACCCAGCACACTGCTACCCGTCGCACTGCGCTGAAAGTCGCTCTGGGCGTGGGCTACACCGCTGCAGCTGGCGACATCATGGCGCAAACGGCGGTGAAAACGTCGTCCGAAGGCCTCAAAACGGGCGAAATCATGGTGGAAGTCAACGGCTTCAAAGTCCCCGCTTACATGGCTGCGCCAGCGGGTAAAACCAACTTGCCAGTCGTTTTGGTGATTCAAGAAATCTTTGGTGTGCACGAATACATTGCCGACACGGCTAGACGCTTCGCCAAAATGGGCTACTTGGCGATTGCGCCTGAGCTGTACGCCCGCCAAGGCGATCCTGGCAATTACAACGTGATGGCTGATTTGAACAAAGAAGTGGTCAGCAAAGTGCCAGACGCGCAAGTGATGGTCGATTTGGACGGCATGGTCAAATGGGCAGCGGCCAACAGCGGCGACGTTAGCAAATTGGCTATCACCGGCTTCTGCTGGGGTGGCCGCATCACGTGGATGTATGCCGCGCACAACAAGGCTGTCAAAGCCGGTGTGGCGTGGTATGGCCGTTTGGAAGGCGCACCAACCCCCCTGTCACCCACCAACCCGATTGATTTGGTCGGCAGCATCAACGGCCCAGTGTTGGGGCTGTACGGCGGTGCAGATACAGGTATTCCGCAAGCCAGCGTTGACAAAATGAAGGCGGCATTGGCCACCGGCAGCGCAGCAGCGAAAAAATCAGAATTTGTGGTGTATGACTGCGCGCCGCATGCTTTCCACGCCGACTATCGACCAAGCTATCGCAAAGAGGCGGCGGAAGATGGGTTTAAACGTGCGTTGGCTTGGTTTAAGGCGAATGGTGTGGCTGCTGTTGCGGCTACGCCTGCTGCTGCCGCGCAATCAACACCGTATTGAAATTGCGGCGTTGTTGTTAAAAGCCACTTTCGAGTGGCTTTTTTGTTACTCAGTTTGTTGGTTTGGTATGTGAGTTAGCGCACAGACGATTGGCATGGGAGTGGGTAGATTGGTAGTCGCATTGATAAACATTTATGCACTGACGTAAATTTCACAACTCCCACATCACTTGAAAGACCGCACCATGACCAAGTCTGAAAAGCCAACTAAGCCAACTAAGCCAACTTTGGTAACTATGAAAGAGCGCCAGGCTGCGCCGCTGGTCACGCCGACCGATTTAAAAGCAGCCGCCACAACCGATATTTCAGCCGCCATGAACGGCATCTTGGCCGATATTTTTGCGCTGTATTTGAAAACCAAAAACTTCCATTGGCACATGAGCGGTCCGCATTTCCGTGATTACCACGTCATGCTGGATGATCAAGCCGAACAGATCTACGCCATGACTGACCCGATAGCCGAGCGTATTCGCAAACTTGGCGGCACCACGCTGCGTTCGATTGGCCACATTGCCCGTACCCAGAGGATTTTGGATAACGATGCTTTGTATGTGGAGCCATCGGACATGCTGGCCGAGCTGTGCGAGGACAACAAAACCATCGTCACCCTTCTGCGCGAGGCACACGGCGTCTGCGAAGACCACAAAGACATCGCCACTACCAGCATGATCGAAGTCTGGATCGACGAAACTGAGCGGCGAACCTGGTTCTTGTTTGAAGCTGGTCGGCCGGTGGATGCTACAGGGCGCTAAGTTGTGCGTCGCTGGGTCTCTTTAGGCTGCCGCGCCGACTTCCAGCTCCTTCAGCTGCTCCGCCTTGCGCGCCAGCAGCAGCCCTTCAACCACTTCGTCAATCTCACCCATCATCACAAACTGCAGTTTGTACAGCGTTAGATTGATGCGGTGCTCGGTCAGACGGCCCTGCGGGAAGTTGTAGGTGCGGATGCGGTCGCTGCGGTCGCCGCTGCCGACCAGACCTTTGCGGGTGGCGGCTTCTTTGGCATGGCGCTCGGCGCGGTCTTTTTCATTCAGTCGGGCTTGCAATACTTTCAAGGCGGAAGCTTTGTTGCTGTGCTGGCTGCGGCCATCCTGGCATTCGGCAACCAGACCGGTGGGCAGGTGGGTGACGCGCACTGCAGAATCTGTTTTGTTGATGTGCTGGCCACCCGCACCGCTGGCACGGTAGGTGTCGATGCGCAAGTCTGCTGGGTTGAGGGTGATCAAAATCGCCTCGTCCGGCTCTGGCATCACCGCCACAGTGCAGGCGCTGGTGTGGATACGGCCTTGCGTTTCGGTATCCGGCACACGCTGCACGCGGTGGCCGCCAGATTCAAACTTGAGCTTGCCGTACACATTCTCACCAGACATCTTCAGCACCACCTCTTTGTAGCCGCCGACTTCACCAAACGACTCGCTGATGATCTCCACTTTGAAGCCCATGCGTTCGCCATATTTGGTGTACATGCGCATCAAGTCGCCTGCAAACAAGGCCGATTCGTCACCACCCGTTCCCGCACGTATTTCCACAAACGCGTTGCGCCCGTCGTCCGGGTCTTTGGGCAGCAGCAGGCCTTGCAACTCGTCTTCTAGCCGTGCAATATCGGCTTTGGCGTCTTTGATTTCTTCCTTTGCCATGTCGTGCATGTCGGCCATGTCGCTGTCGTTGTCATTATTGTCCAACATGGCTTGGGCATCGGCCAAGTCTTTTTCGCGCTTCAAAAACAATTCAAATCGTCCAGCCACAGTGGTGACTTCGGCATGCTCTTTGTTCAACGCCAGATACTTTTTCATGTCGTCCGTGATGCCTTCTTGCTGCAAGAAGAAGTTGAGTTCACCGAGGCGGATGGGGTAGCGTTCTAGCTGTTGTCTTAGGAAGGGTTTCATGAATTTACTCTGTGATTAACGGTTTATTCTGTCTTTCCCGCGAAGGCGGGAATCCACGGCGGGTATCAAAAGCTCAAAGTGGGTAAAGAGTTTGGTCGGGGTCATGGATTCCCGCCTGCGCGGGAATGACCGCACTGCAAAGCGGTGGCTGAAAATATAGTAGCGTAGCTAACGCTCTTTGCGCAAAAACAGCTTCTGCACCACCTGCGCGGTGTGCTCACGCGCAGTGGCATCGCCCGCATGCAGCTCGGCATACGCGCCATGCAGCATTTTCTGGGTCAAACCTTTGGCCAGCGCTTCCAGCACCTCGTCCACGGGTGCGCCTTTGGCCAAAAGCTTGCGGGCACGCGTTAATTCAGCTTCTCGCCAGTCGTCGGTTTGCGCGTTGAGTTGTTGAATCAGCGACACGCTGCCGGTCGCGGGGTTGCGTTGGTCCAGCCAGTGCATAAAACTCTGCACCCCAGCGTCGATGATGGTTTCAGCTTCAGCCACCGCTGCTTGGCGATTCGCTTGGCCGGTTTGCACCACGCCGGCGAGGTCGTCCACGGTGTACAAATACACGTCTTGCAGGGCTTTGACTTCCAGCTCAATGTCGCGCGGCACAGCCAAATCGACCATGAAGATCGGGCGGTGTTTGCGTAATTTTAGGGCACGTTCAACAGCACCCAGTCCGATGATAGGCAAGGTGCTGGCCGTGCAGCTGATGACGGCGTCAAACTCGTGCAAGCGGCTGGGCAAATCGGCCAAACGGATGGATTCTGCGCCAAAGCGGCTGGCCAGCTTTTCGCCACGCTCAAGTGTGCGGTTGGCGATGGCGATAGATTTTGGCTGTTTTGCTGCAAAATGTGTAGCGCACAGCTCAATCATTTCGCCAGCGCCGACGAATAAAACCTTGATTTTTGACAAATCTTCAAACAATTGACCCGCCAAGCGCACGGCGGCGGCGGCCATGCTGATGGAATGCGCGCCAATCTCGGTGGTGCTGCGCACCTCTTTTGCGACTGAAAAGCTGCGTTGAAACAGCTGGTTCAGAGTCGCACCCAGCGCGCCAGCGTCACCCGCCACACGCACGGCGTCTTTCATCTGCCCCAAAATCTGAGGCTCGCCCAGCACCATACTGTCCAACCCGCTGGCAACGCGGAAAGCGTGGCGGGCGGCAAAACCGTCTTTCAGTGTGTAGGAATGCGCACGCAAAGCCGCTGGTGAGACGCCGCCTAACTGCGCCATCCATTCCAATGTGGGGTTCAGCGTGAGATCGGGAGCGGCATGGGTGGTTAAGCCTGAACTTCCTCCATGCGCTAAATAGATTTCCGTGCGGTTACAGGTCGAAATTAACGCGGCTTCTAAGGGCGCTTGACCGGAAGGTAAGGCCAATACACTACCCAAATCCGACCGCATACGGTGCAAAGTCGGCTCAATTTGGTCTATAGCAAACGCAAACCGCCCGCGTAAATCGAGCGGCGCGGTGGTGTGATTAATTCCTAATGCCCAAACTGCCATCCCACTATTATAAATTTTTCCATTTAAACTCCCCTTACACTCTGTTCATGAGTTTTTTCGACCTACTAAACAACCTTGTCAACTTTGCCCTACCCGCCGTCAGTCTGGGTGTGATGGTGCCGCTTTTCAGCCGCCTGATCTGGCGCAGAACACCCTTCAAACGCCCTTTGAAGTCGCAAATGATGGTCACCAGCTTGGCGTGCTTTGGCGTTTTGTTCACCGGATTGGTCATTTTCAGCACCGACGGCAAGATGGCGACCTATGGCGCGATGGTCACTGTTGCGGCGGTTTGCCAGTGGTGGTATCAGGGGTGGCGGTTTTAATCCGACGATTTATTCTGGATAGTCTAACGCCGGCTGAATAAACCCTTCTGCCGCCCGCCAACCCGGTGGTTTGATGAATAGGTTGGTCATCATGTTGCCTACGTCAAACGTCGCCAAAAATGAATATTCGCCCGTTGTAGATTTGCCAAGCTTGTGGGGTCGCTGCCCAGTTTGATGGCAAATGCCGCACCACTGCTGCAAAAACCGCCGTATTGCGGCTTGTATTTGGCGGGGTTGGCGGCAAAAAGCGTTTGGTTTTCGGCACTGGCAAAGTAGTAAGTGCGGTCTGGCAAGTTGGTTTTGAACTGAGCTTTACCCCGGGCCGGTTCGCCCTTGGTGAAGTAGGCGACAGGGTCGTAACCGAGCAGCATCACAGGCTCGCCAGCGCGGTTAGCGACCGTGGCATAGGGTGTGCCGCAGGCGCTGAGCAGGGTGATAGCGAGTATGGCGATGGCTAATTTGACGACAGATGAAAAGGCTAGAGTCAATTTACGTATGAAATTCTCCTAAACCGTCATTTTTAAGGGCTAAATATGACTCTAGCCGGCGTATTTATTACCTAAGTCGCTATTAAATAAATAGTGAATTTGCGCCTAAAATTCAATTAAACACAGGGTGAAAATAGTTCCACCCGATCGGTAATGATGCCATCTGTGCCCAAATCCAGCAAGCGTTGTGCTGGCCATTCGTCGTTCACGGTGTAGCTCAGGCAGCGAAAGCCGGCGCTCTTGGCTTGGGTAACGGAGGAGGTGTCCCACAGCGCATGGTTGCAGACAATGGCGCTGCAATCTAAAACCAAGGCGGTTTCCAGCCAGCCTTTCCACAGCGTGTCGAGCAGCAAGCCGCGTGGTAAGTGCGGGGCGGCGGTTTGGGCGGCTTCTAGGGATTCGGGGCGGAAGCAGGTGATTAGGGGCGGAAATGCTGCGTCTTGCCACAAACGCGCGGCAAGTTCTGCCACCACTTTGCCGGTTTCGACTTCTTGGCCGGGCGTGGGTTTGATCTCAATATTGAGAAAGTAACCGTTTTTTAAGCAAAATTGGGCGATGTTGGTGAATGTTGGTAGCGGTTCGCCTGCAAAGCCGCGTGAGTGCCAGCTGCCAGCATCGAGTTGAGAGAGGGTGCTCCAAGTTTGCTCGCCCGCTGTGCCTTTGCCCGTTGTGGTGCGGTTCAAGGTGTTGTCATGCAGCAAAAACGGCACGCCGTCTGCGCTTATTTTCACATCGCACTCAAACATGCGGTAGCCATGGCTGGCACCTAGTTTGAAGGCGGCAAGGGTGTTCTCAGGGGCGAGTTTGCCTGCGCCTCGGTGGGCTATCCAGCGTGGATATGGCCAGTTTTCAGAATTGACGGTTTGCATAAGGTAATTATCTAGGCATAAAAAAACTGTCATTCCCGCGAAGGCGGGAATCCATGCCCCCGCCACCGTGGATTCCCGCCTTCGCGGGAATGACGAGGCTCGCTTTTAAGTAATCCGCTTGCCCGTTGATACATCAAAATGGTGCACTTTGTCCGCACGCGGGATGGCGTAAATCGTGCTGCCAATCGTCGGTGAAGGCTGGTGTTCATCCACGCGAATGATGACGCGCTCGTCGTTCAGCAGCGCGTAAACCAAGCGTTCCGCTCCCAAAAGCTCAACGGCTTCGACTTTGAGTGTCCAGCCGTTGTTGTCCGTCGAAATATCCAAATGCTCAGGTCGAATGCCTAAAATCTGCCCCGTTTTGCCATCGGGTGCAGATTTGAGCAAATTCATAGGTGGCGAGCCGATAAAACTCGCCACAAAGGTGCTGGCCGGGCGGTTGTAGACCTCTTCGGGTGTGCCAAATTGCTCCATCACGCCAGCGTTCATCACCATCATGCGCTGCGCCAGCGTCATGGCTTCGACCTGGTCGTGGGTCACAAACAGCGAAGTGATGCCCAGCTCGCGGTGCAGTTTTTGGATTTCCAGGCGGGTTTGGGCGCGCAGCTTGGCGTCCAGGTTCGACAAAGGTTCGTCGAACAAAAACACCTGCGGTTGGCGCACAATGGCGCGACCCATGGCGACGCGCTGGCGTTGACCGCCGGACATGTCGCGCGGTTTGCGCTCTAAAAGCCCTTCGAGCTCGAGAATTTTGGCGGCTTTGTCAACGCGGGTTTTGATCTCGTCTTTCGGCACTTTGGCGATTTTCAGGCCGTAAGCCATGTTGTCAAACACGCTCATGTGCGGGTAGAGCGCGTAGTTTTGGAAGACCATGGCGATGTCGCGCTCAGCGGGTTCCAGGTCGTTCACCACGCGGTCGCCAATGCACACTTCGCCGCCTGAGACTTCCTCCAAGCCCGCCACCATGCGCAACAGCGTCGATTTGCCGCAACCCGATGGCCCGACGATGACGATGAATTCGCCGTCTGCAATCTCAGCATTCACGCCGTGGATAACTTGCGTCGCGGTTTTGCCAGAGCCGTA
Organism: Polaromonas sp.; assembly: GCA_043780435.1. Lineage (GTDB taxonomy): Bacteria > Pseudomonadota > Gammaproteobacteria > Burkholderiales > Burkholderiaceae_C > Aalborgiella. The sequence goes on along the minus strand of JAYWCQ010000038.1, from coordinate 9,358 downwards.
GCGTTTGATGATGTTTTTGAGGGAGATTGAAGCCATAGAGTGAACGGAATAATTTTAATTTACTATATATTTAATAGCAGCTTAGGAAATAAATACGCCGGATATAGTCAAATTTTCATCATTTTTCAGTGTCTACCAAGCCCTTAACAAACCATTTCTGCATCAATATCACCACCGCAGCTGGCGGCAGCATCGCCAAAATGGCAGTGGCCATGACGACATTCCACTCGTTTTGCGAGTCGCCCCCCGCCACCATCATCTTGATGCCGACCACCACGGGGTACATGTTTTCGGTCGTTGTCGCCAACAGCGGCCACAGGTACTGGTTCCAGCCGTAGATGAACTGAATAACAAACAGCGCGGCGATGGAGGTTTTGGACAGCGGCATCAAAATATCGAAGAAAAACCGCATCGGGCTGGCGCCGTCCATGCGGGCGGCTTCGGTCAATTCATCGGGGACGGTCATGAAAAACTGGCGGAACAAGAAGGTGGCGGTGGCGGAGGCGATGAGCGGTACCGTCAAACCCGCGTAGGTGTTCAGCATACCCAGATCAGAGACGACCTGGTAGGTCGGGCCAATGCGCACTTCGACGGGCAGCATCAGCGTCACAAAAATCATCCAAAAAAACAGGGTTTTGAACGGGAAGCGAAAGTAAACGATGGCAAAGGCGGAAAGCAGGGAAATGGTGATTTTGCCAATGGCGATGACCATTGCCGTCACAAAACTCACCCACATCATGTGCGCCACAGGCGCTTTCGAGCCGCCGCCGCCCGCACCGCCACCGGTCAGCGCTTTAGCATAGGTTTCCCACATATAGCTGCCAGGTAACAGCGGCATGGGCGCTTGCACGATTTCTTGCGCGGTGTGGGTAGAGGCGATGAAGGCCAAATACAGCGGAAAGGCGACGATAAGCACGCCAATCCACATGACGGCATGGGCCAGGAAGGTGAGGAAGGGGCTGCGTTCAACCATAACTTTTAATAATTGACTTTTTTCTCTACAAAGCGGAATTGAATCACGGTGAGCAGAATCACAATCGTCATCAACACCACAGACTGCGCAGCCGAGCCACCTAGGTCCATCGCCTTGAAGCCGTCGTAATAGACCTTGTAAACCAAAATCGAGGTGTCTTGCCCAGGGCCGCCGTGGGTGGTGGCATCGACAATCGCAAAGGTGTCAAAAAACGCGTACACCATGTTGATAACGAGCAAAAAGAAAGTGGTGGGCGTGAGCAGCGGGAACTGAATCGTCCAAAAGCGACGCCACGGCTTCGCGCCGTCAATGGCGGCGGCTTCAATCAGCGACTTGGGGATGGACTGCAAACCGGCCAAAAAAAACAAAAAGTTGTAGGAAATTTGCTTCCACACGGCGGCCATGACAATCAGCGTCATGGCGTGTGTGCCGTTGAGCAAGTGGTTCCAGTCGATGCCAATTTTGCCCAAAGCGTAGGCAACCACGCCCAAAGAGGGTGAAAACATGAAAATCCACAGCACGCCAGCCACGGCGGGGGCAACGGCATAGGGCACGATGAGCAGGGTTTTGTAAAACATCGCCCCTTTGATGATGCGATCGGCAAAAATAGCCAGCATCAAGGAGAGGCCAATGCCCAAAACTGCCACCAAGAGCGAGAAAATAGCCGTGGTTTTGAAGGACGCTAAGTAGCTTTCATCGTTCCACAGCTGCAGAAAGTTTTGCAAACCCACCCATTCTTTGGACAAACCGAACGCGTCTTGCACCTGAAACGACTGCAAAACCGCTTGTATGGCGGGCCAAAAGAAAAACACGACAATCACGACCAACTGGGGCGCAATCAGCAGCCAGGGTAGCCAAGTTGATCGAAATTGGACGCGTTTTTCCATAAATGTGTTTTTAAGGTGCTAAAAATGAATCTAGCCGGCGTTTTTATTGCCTAAATAGCTATAAAAAGTATAGTGAATTAGAATTTTTATTTGCCTTTATTGACCGCCTCAAAGCGTGCCAAATGTTCGTTACCCCGGCTGACAATGGCGTCCAGCGCCTCTTTGGCGGTCTTTTTGCCATTCCACACTTGTTCCAATTCTTCGTCTTCCACGGCACGGATTTGCACATAGTTACCCAAGCGAATACCACGGCTCTTGTCGGTCACTTTTCGTATCATTTGCGTCACAGCCACGTCTGTGCCTGGGTTTTGCTTGTAAAAACCAGAAGCCTCGGTGAGCTTGTAGGCGGCGGTGGTGACTGGCAGGTAGCCAGTGCGTTTGTGGCTGGCAGACTGCACTTCGGGGCTGGAAATGTAATTGAAGAAAGCGGCGACACCTTTGTATTCGGCTGGCTTTTTACCCGCCATGACCCACAAACTCGCACCCCCGATAACGGTGTTTTGCGGCGCACCGGCCACATCGGGGTAGTACGGCAGCGGGGCTAATCCATAAGCAAACTTGGCATTTTTAGCCACATTGCCGTAAAAGCCAGATGAGGTATTGATCATCGCGCATTCGCCCGAGACAAAGCTGGCTTCAGGCACATTGCCACGGCCTTTGTAGACAAACAAACCTTGTTTGGCCATGTTGGCTAGGTTTTCAATGTGGCGCACATGCAAAGGTGTGTTGACCTTCATGCGGGCGTCTAAACCTGCCAAACCATTGGATTTGCTGGCAAATTCTACGTTGTGCCAGGCGGAGAAGCTCTCCAGTTGCGTCCAACCCTGCCAAGCCGTGGTAAACGGGCATTTGTGGCCACTGGCTTTGAGTTTTGCTGCCGCTAGTGCCACTTCTGGCCAGGTGCCAGGTGCTTTGGTGGTGTCGATGCCAGCGGCTTTGAAGGCGTCTTTGTTGAAGTAAAAGACCGTTGTCGAGCTGTTGAAAGGGAAGCTCAGCATTTGGCCGTTGGGCGCAGTGTAATAGCCGGCAACGGCCGCCACATAGCCGCTGGGGTCAAATTTTTGGCTAGCGTCTTTCATCACCTGCGCCACGGGAACGATAGCGCCCTTGCTGGCCATCATGGTGGCCGTTCCCACCTCAAACACCTGCAAAATGTGCGGTGCGTTGCCGGCGCGGAAGGCGGCGACGGCGGCTGTCATCGACTCGTCATACGAGCCTTTGTAGGTCGGGATGATTTTGACCTCTTTTTGGCTGGCATTGAAGTCTTTGGCCAGGTCGTTGACCCATTCACCGTTCACAGCGGTCATGGAATGCCACCATTGCACCTCGGTTTGCGCCTGCGTTTGCAGGCTGAAAAGACTCAAAACTGCAGCTACAGAAGCTGCCACAGTTGCTGAAAGGCGCATAGTTTTCATGAAAATCTCCAAAAAATCAACGAGTTACCTGCAAAATTATCTAGCAAATGATAGTTGAGGTGCTGTGAAAAGTGCTCAGTGTTATCCATTAGCTTGACCTTACCAAGCCATTACCAAGCCATTACCAAGCAATTTAGCGCCTAAATGTGTCCGCTGGGTGACAAGGGTATGCTGCACTGCGGTAATATTGGAGGAGATGAATCCTTCTACTATGCCTACCCCCACATTCACGCCTCAAACTGAACAAAGCCATGGCGCCGAGCGCATTCGCGAAATCCCGTACAACTACACCTCGTTTTCAGATCGTGAAATCGTGCAGCGTATTTTGGGCGACCGCGCTTGGACGATTTTGAATCAGTTGCGTGAAGAGCGCAGCACAGGCCGCTCAGCGCGCATGCTGTACGAGGCTTTGGGCGATATTTGGGTGGTGCAGCGCAACCCGTATTTGCAGGACGATTTACTGGACAACCCGAAGCGCCGCCAACAGCTGGTGGATGCCTTGCGGCACAGATTGTCTGAAGTTGAAAAACGCCGAACACCCGCCGTGGATGTGACGCGTGATGCTCTCGTCGGTGAACTGATATCAATGGCAGCTGGCGCTATCAATACCTTTGATGCTATCTTTTTAAAAGCAACAGCATTGCGTAAAAAGACGCTGAAAACGCTGGGAAAACTGACTGCGAGTGACAATATCAAGTTCGATGGCCTCAGCCGCGTCAGCCACGTGACCGATGCGACCGACTGGCGCGTCGAGTATCCGTTTGTGGTGTTGACGCCTGATTCTGAAGTGGAAATGGCGGGCTTGGTCAAAGGCTGTATCGAGCTGGGGCTGACCATCATCCCGCGAGGCGGTGGTACAGGTTATACCGGCGGCGCGATTCCACTGACCTGGAAAAGCGCGGTCATCAATACTGAAAAGCTAGAAGCCATGACCGAGGTAGAAATGCTCACCTTGCCGGGCCATACCCAGCCCGTCGCCACGGTGTGGACCGAAGCTGGCGTGGTCACGCAGCGCGTGGCCGATGCGGCGGAGCGGGGCGGCTTTGTCTTTGCGGTCGACCCAACATCAGCCGAAGCCAGCTGTATTGGCGGCAACATCGCCATGAACGCAGGCGGCAAAAAAGCCGTGCTGTGGGGCACGGCGCTGGACAACTTGGCCAGCTGGCGCATGGTGACGCCAGATGCCAAATGGCTGGAAGTGACCCGCCTGAACCACAACATGGGCAAAATCCATGATGCGGCGATGGCAAGCTTTGAGTTGAAATACTTTGAAGCCGATGGCAAAAAGCTGATTAAAACTGAGCAGTTGGACATTGCCGGCCCGTCTTTCCGCAAAGAGGGTCTGGGCAAAGACGTGACCGACAAGTTTTTGAGCGGCTTGCCAGGCATCCAAAAAGAAGGCTGCGATGGCCTGATCACCAGCGCGCGCTGGGTGGTGCACAAAATGCCGCAACATACGCGTACGGTTTGCCTGGAGTTTTTTGGCAATGCCAAAGACGCGGTGCCTAGCATCGTTGAGATCAAAGATTTCATGTTTGCCGAGCAAAAACGCACCGGCGTGTTGCTGGCAGGTTTGGAGCATTTGGACGACCGCTATTTGAAAGCCGTGGGCTACGCAACCAAATCGAAGCGTGCGCATACCGGCACCAGCAACGGACTGCCGAAAATGGTGCTGTTTGGCGATATCGCTGGCGACAATGCAGACGACGTGGCGCGCGCCACCTCTGAAGTGGTGCGGATTGCCAATTCGCGTAATGGCGAAGGTTTTATCGCCATCAGCCCTGAAGCGCGCAAAAAGTTTTGGTTAGATCGGAAGCGCACAGCGGCGATTTCAAAACACACCAATGCCTTCAAAATCAACGAAGACGTGGTCATTCCGCTGCCGCGCATGGCGGAGTACACCGATGGTATTGAGCGCATCAATATCGAGCTGAGTTTGCAAAACAAAATCAAGCTGTGCGATGCGCTGGAAGATTTCTTTAAACAAGGGCAATTGAAGGGCAACTTGCCACTGAGCAAACACGACGATGCGGCGGGGATGACGTCCAGCGAGTTGCTGGAGGACCGCGTTGCCCAAGCCTTGGCGCTGGTGGCGGAGGTGCGCAATTTATGGGTTGGCTGGCTGGCGAATGTGGAGACGCTGTTCCCGCAACTGCAAGACCATACGTTGCGCGCCAGCTGGAAAACGGATATTCGCGCCAAGCTGCAGTTGATCTTTACGGGTGCCGCGTTCGCACCCGTTTTGGATGAGTGCACCGCCATCCACAAACGTGTTTTAAAAGGCCGCGTTTGGGCGGCTTTGCACATGCATGCGGGTGACGGCAATGTGCACACCAACTTGCCGGTGAACAGTGATGATTACGAAATGCTGCAGTCAGCCCACGCTGCCGTAGCCCGCATCATGGTGTTGGCGCGCAGCTTGGATGGTGTGATTTCTGGCGAGCACGGCATCGGCATCACCAAGCTGGAGTTTTTGACGGATGCTGAACTGCAACCGTTTGCCGATTACAAGCAGCGCGTTGACCCGGAAGGCCGATTCAACAAAGGCAAGCTCTTGCGTGAGAGCTTGATTCGACCTGAATCGGCTCTGAATTTGCTGCAAAAAACAGAGCAGATTAGGCAATCAATACGCCGGCTAAGGTCGGATTCATCGGTTAAATTGAACGATGAAGCGAAGACTTGGAACTCGGACTTAAGCAACGCCTACACGCCAAGTTTTGGTTTGATGGGGCACGAATCGCTCATCATGTCTCAAAGTGACATAGGCGCGATTGCCGACAGTGTGAAAGACTGCCTGCGCTGCGGCAAGTGCAAACCCGTTTGTTCCACCCACGTGCCACGTGCAAACCTGCTGTACAGCCCGCGCAACAAGATTTTGGCAACTTCGCTGCTCGTCGAAGCGTTTTTGTACGAAGAGCAAACGCGCCGTGGCATCAGCATCAAGCATTGGCAAGAGTTTGAAGATGTGGCAGACCACTGCACGGTGTGCCACAAGTGTTTGTCGCCTTGCCCCGTCGATATCGACTTTGGCGACGTGTCCATGAACATGCGCAATTTGCTGCGCAAAATGGGACAAAAAACTTTCCGCCCGGGCAATGCACTGGCAATGTTTTTTTTGAATGCAACAAATCCATTCACCATTAACTTGGTACGCACGGCCATGGTTGGGGTTGGTTTTAAATTGCAACGGCTTGCCAACGATGTGTTGCGCCCGTTTGCCAAAAAACAAACCGCCAAACCGCGCCCAACAGTTGGCTTGCCGCCCATCAAAGAGCAGGTGATTCACTTCATCAACAAAAAAATGCCGGGAGGTTTGCCGAAAAAATCCGCCCGTGCCTTGTTGGACATTGAAGACAATGATTACGTGCCTATCATTCGGAACCCGCAGGCGACGACTTCTGAGACGGAAGCTGTGTTTTACTTCCCAGGCTGCGGCTCTGAGCGTTTGTTCAGCCAAGTCGGTTTAGCCACGCAGGCCATGCTGTGGCACGCCGGTGTGCAGACGGTCTTGCCACCGGGTTATTTATGTTGCGGCTACCCGCAAAAAGGCAGCGGCCAGTTCGACAAAGCCGAGAAAATCATCACCGACAACCGGGTGCTGTTCCACCGCGTGGCCAATACGCTGAATTACCTCGACATCAAAACCGTGGTGGTGAGCTGCGGTACTTGCTATGACCAGCTGCAAGGGTATGAGTTTGACAAAATCTTCCCAGATTGCCGCATCATCGATATCCATGAGTATTTGCTGGAGAAAAATATCAAGCTGGATATGAACACGGGTGTAGGTGCGGGATATCTATACCACGACCCATGCCACAGTCCGATGAAGCTGCAAGAGCCGCTGAAAACCGTTAAAGCCTTGTTGGGCGACAATGTGTTGCAAAACGAGCGCTGCTGTGGAGAGTCCGGCACGCTGGGTGTCACGCGACCCGATATTTCTACGCAAGTGCGCTTCCGCAAAGAAGAAGAATTGCAAAAAGGTGCTGATCAGTTGAGGGCTATCGGTGCAGTCGGCGAAAAGGCCAATGTCAAAATTTTGACAAGCTGCCCAAGTTGTTTGCAAGGTTTGAGCCGCTATGGCAATGACTTGAACAACGGTTTGCTGGAAGCAGATTACATCGTCGTGGAAATGGCGAACCAAATTTTGGGTGAGAACTGGATGCCGAATTACGTGGCGTTGGCTAACAATGGCGGCATTGAACGCGTGTTGGTGTAATCCATTTCGCTGCAGAAAACTAACTATCAAGGAATCATCATGGCAGGCTTAGCATCAGGTTCACCAACTCCGGAAGAACTTACGGTTCACTCGAAGTCTAAAGTCTTGGAAATCAGGTTTTCAGACGGTGCGTCGTTTCAAATTCCGTTTGAATTGATGCGTATTTCGTCACCATCCGCAGAAGTGCAAGGCCATGGTCCAGGCCAAGAGATTTTGCAAACTGGTAAACGCGATGTGGGGTTGCTTGGCATTGAGCCCATCGGCAATTACGCCATTCAGCCCAGCTTTACGGATGGGCACGATACGGGCTTGTTCACTTGGGATTATTTGTACTTCTTGGGCTCCAAACAAGCCGAAATTTGGCAAGACTACGAAGCACGCCTGAAAGCGGCAGGCATCAGCCGAGATGCGCCCATGGTTGAGAAATCTGGGGGTGGCTGCTCAAGTCATTGAGCATTCCCATCCATCAAGTCATTAATCATCTAAAAATTAAAATATAGCCATGAGCCAAACTCATTTCGGATTCCAGAGCGTCGATGAAAAAGACAAAGCCAAGCGTGTGCGCGGTGTGTTTGATTCGGTCGCACCCAAGTACGACATCATGAACGACTTGATGTCCATGGGCTTGCATCGCGCTTGGAAAGCCTACACCGTCATGGTGGCGAACGTGCAAGAGGGTGCGCAAGTGCTGGATATCGCCGGTGGAACGGGTGATTTGGCGTTGGCTTTTGCAAAAAAAGTGGGCAAAACTGGCCGCGTGGTGCATACCGATATCAACGAAGCCATGCTGCGCGAAGGGCGTGACCGTTTGATCAATGCGGGCGTTGTTTTGCCAACGTTTGTGTGCGATGCGGAAAAATTGCCGTTTCCCGATAACCATTTCGATGTCGTCACTGTTGCTTTTGGGCTGCGGAATATGACGCATAAAGACGCAGCTTTGAAGGAGATGAACCGTGTTTTGAAGCCCAGCGGCAAGCTTTTGGTGCTGGAATTTTCGAAAATAGCCAAACCTTTGTCCAAGGTTTACGACTGGTATTCTTTCAATGTGTTACCCAAACTGGGTAAATTGGTGGCGGGTGATGATGCGAGCTACCGTTATTTGGCAGAATCCATCCGCATGCACCCCAGCCAAGAAGAGCTAAAAGCATTGATGAAAACGGCAGGTTTTGGTCACGTGGATTTCCATAATTTGACCGGTGGTGTGGTGGCTTTGCACGTTGGCATCAAATGCTAACTGGTTGACAAACCATTTTGCCCTGCGCTTGTTGGTAAGACTAAGTTGGGTGAATTTTTACGAATTGTCAAAAATAACCAACTAATTTACCTTATTCGCATGAGGTCTCTGTAAGTACCTATTGAAATACACAGCATTTGCCTCTACATTTGGAGGGTGTTGATGTCAACATGTGTGTTTGGAGAAAACATGAAACTTTGGTCTGCAATAATAGTTTGTGCGCTTGCTTTTTCGGTCTTGAATGCTGAGGCGGCTAGACGCATGGGTGGTGGCGGTTCAATGGGTAAACAATCCAGCAATGTGACGCAAAAGGGCGCAACGCCAGCTGCGCCTGCACAAAATGCAAACAGTGCTGCTGCCAAACCTGCTGCAGCTGCGCCGGCAGCGGCTCCTGCTGTGGCACCTAAAAAGCCTTGGGGCGCGATGCTCGGTGGCTTGGCCGCTGGCTTGGGCTTGGCTTGGTTGGCAAATTCGTTAGGCTTAGGCGGCATGCTGGGTGGCATTATGCAAGCCGTCATGTTTGGTTTATTGGCTTTTGGTGTGATTGCTCTGGTTATGTACTTTATCCGCTCACGTGGCAAAAAGTCCGACGGCAATACGTTTAACTCTGGTAGCCCCTATGCGATGCAAGGT
>JAYWCQ010000037.1:0-3780 GCA_043780435.1 Polaromonas sp. | reverse complement strand
TGCCAATAACCAGAAAATAGGACAAGTGCTATTTTCTGGCCAATGTGGAGGTCACTATTCACCGTGGATAGTGACTTGCCTCAAAAGCCTTGAGTTTTCAGAGTCCACCACGAGAGGCAGGGGAAGGGCGGGTCAAAAGTCTGGCACTTATTGAAAGCGGAAACCTAGCCTTTTCTCACGCAGAGATTAAATCGGGCTAGACGAAAAATTCAAAAAGCTAAAGGCAAGGTTTTGTGACCATTACGCGCGCAAGTCCTTTTGATGATTTGAGATCATAGCGAGTACTGAATATAGAATTTTCTGATCTCACAAACATGGGGCATAGAATTTAAAGTGGGGGTACAACTGGGGGTACAAATAGAAAATTAAAACACATAAACCTAGTATTCATGCGGGTTGCAGTGTTTCTTTCAATTGACCCCAGCCCCATACAATTTGGTAAGTTCTTGATTTTAAAGGACTTTTCCAATAAGGCGACAGCCAAAAAAAGGCGTTATCCATTTAGGGGTAACACCCGGTCATACACCGGAGTTTTGTTTTGGCTGCTTCGTATCTCGTTCAAACCCGACACGGCGTTTTCTACGCGCGTTTCGTTGTTCCTCTCGCAATGAGAGGTTCTGGCCTGTTGCCGCCGATCCAAAACTGACCCACTTCGATCATGGTTATTTATCCCGGAAAAACTCGTCCCTAAAGTGCTGACAGGCTTGACGAAGATCACGCCAACTTCGATGCCGACACCACGAATTACCCCGCTGGAAATGGTGTTCCCATGGCAATATCGTTCATGGAACCGCCAAGGGGAAAAGCAAAAAGTGCCAGATATTCCGGAGAATATGCGGTGATGGCAGCCACAATGTCACCAACCCGGCGCTTACGACTGCATCCGCTAATGCATATGGCACCGTCGCGACCGGCAACAGTATCAATGTTTTTTGAACGGGTGTATGGTTGCTGAAATCCCTGCTGATGGATCAAAGAATCCGACGATCACAAGCCAGTTTGAGTTGCTGCGTTGGGCACCTTGCTGAATACCACAAACGGCTTCGGACTGGAATTGAACTGGACAACCGGAAAGCTGCCTGTCGTGAACGACTCTGAGTGTCTGGTGCCGACATACCAATGTGCTTCCGCAATGGGCGCGAAACCCGGCCCTCACGAATGGCAGGTTACTGGCAGTCCAATTTCATGATTTTCGTTTTGAAGTGCGATCCAATCAGATTGGCTGCTGGCAATTGGCATCTGCATTATCTTTTGTTGTTAATGCGACTCTTGTTGCTGTCAAAAGCACTGTCCCACTACAGCATGGAGACACCGTAGTTGACGCGCGGTTTAGGGTTATGTATGGCGTGCTGACGTTGCCATTGCAGCTTCCAAGTGCCCTTTCACGCCAGTGATGCACCCATATCAGAATAGCTAATGTTCACGCCCTTGGTGATGCAATCGCCAAGCAGGGTAGAGGGCAGCCAGACCAACACCGCAATTAGGATCAACTTACATGCGCGGGGGTGGCAATCGAAGGCCGCACACTGTGGTGATGCTCAGCATGCAGATTTTGAAAAATCTCCACAACACCAAGTCGATCAATCCTGTCATAGCAAGCTGCCAGCGCAATGTTGCTGGCGTGTACTGGATAAGCAGACCAGCAAGTAGCAGTACGCCAGCAAATACGCCCCAAATTCTATGCAGTATGCAAATAAGTCAGAACGTATCTGTTCATCTGGCTTGACTATGCCACAGGCCGGTGCGGGCTCAGGCCAGTTGGCTCAGCAAAGCCTTGGCGACGCCCTCAGAACTGGCCGGGTTCTGGCCCGTGATCAGGCGGCCATCGGTCACCACATGAGAGAGCCAATCCGGGCCTTTCTCGTAGAGACCGCCCATCGCCTTGAACTCGTCCTCGATCAGGAAGGGAACAACATTGGTGAGTTGGACTCCGGCCTCTTCACCGTTAGTGAAACCGGTGACGCGGCGGCCCTTGACTAGTGGTTCACCATTCGCGGCTTTGACGTGGCGTAGGGCGCCGGGAGCATGGCAGACTAAACCGATCAACTTGCCGGCCCGCTCAAAGGATTCGATCAATTTGATTGATGTTTTTGATTCAGCCAAGTCCCACATGGGGCCGTGACCGCCAGGGTAAAACACCGCGTCGAAATTGGCTTGATTGACCGAGTCCAGTGGCACAGTATTGGCTAGCGCCTGTTGAGCTGCCGGGTCGGCCTTAAAGCGATGGGTCATTGCGGTCTGAAATTCGGGTAAATCGCTCTTTGGGTCGAGCGGCGGCTGGCCACCGGCGGGGGATGCGAGTACGATGTCGGCGGCTGCATCCTTGAATGTGTAGTACGGAGCAGCGAACTCTTCGAGCCAGAAGCCAGTTTTTTCCCCTGTATTGCCGAGCTGGTCATGCGAGGTGAGTACTATCAGGATCTTCATTTTGTGGTTCCTTGTGTTGCGTGTTTGAGCGCGGAATGGCGGGTGTGATCCCGCCCTTGGGATGCCGAAGCATACCCATGGTGAAGACTCTATCGCAATAATTCTGTGCGCCACCACACATTACGGGACTTTCACCGGCGTTGTTGAGAAAATCGGAAATGGGTTTCTATCCCGGAAAACAAACATGATGCGAGTCTAATTGGCCGCTCAAGACAGTTTCCGATGTCTCAACCAAGCACCGAATCGTGACTCCCGACTCCCGATGTCGGCTATTTGACATGCACTTCAGCAGCCTTTATGTCAGGAACGTCTCTGGAGGTGTCAATTCCTTGACGGACTGAAATGGGCGCGATTGCTGCCACCCGTGATTGACGGCTTTGCAGCATTGAAATCCTTTACCCACACCTACGCAAATATCCTACAATAGTTTCGAGCTTTAAAGAAGTTTGTCAGACTCCTGCTTCAGTAAGACTAAAGCCTGTAGTATTGAAATAAGGCACGACGGCTTATCCGGACAAAGGCGTTCCAACGGGTTCAACCCCTTTTTTGGGTGACACAGCATGGAAACAAAAATAGCGCCCGGATCAGCTCTGCCAGACGCAGCGCATTCCGACCCCCTCCTTATGGGCTGGATGGTGGGCTCGCCACCGCCTAAAGAGAAGCTGGTTCGCTTTGCCGATGGAGACATGCTCAAGTTTCCCCAAAACCGATGGGCCAACAGCAACTATCGATCACTGGTTCCAACTAAAAATATATCGCGTGGTTCAGGCTTGGTAGCACCCCTTCCTCGCGCCGACCGACCGGATTTGGATGCTGTTTCGTTTGTGCCCATTGGCAGTAGCGAAAACATGACCTGGGCCGAATCCCTTTCAGTAAACTACACCGACGGCATCGTGGTGCTGCACAAAGGACATATCGTTTACGAGCGCTATATGGGTGCGCTCGACGCTGATACGCCGCATATTGCCTTCTCCGTCACCATGGAGTTGGAGTTGACCCGATTTGACGGACACCTTATCGTTATGAAAGAAGGAGTCCAAGATGCCCAATCCAAAGCTCGCAACGCTGCCAGCTCTGCAGCCCACGTGTTGACCTTGCAGGCTGGCGTTCCGCCTTTGGAGCAGCGGCCGCAGCCGTCTGTGAAGTAGGTATCAGCATGTTGGTTCATTTTAATTTTGATGCCCACACATATGGATTTAGAAGGATTCGTCATCATAATACGAAAATGTGCTTAATTCATGCAATCATGCCGTCGTGCTATCATGCACTATATACAGGACAACGGAGGATGACGCATATGACGGCTTTAAATTACAAAGTAGTGGGCAAGAGCGGACAAATCTCACTCGGAAA
>JAYWCQ010000036.1:0-3094 GCA_043780435.1 Polaromonas sp. | reverse complement strand
AAAATGGCAAAAGGCAAATTTGAGCGGACAAAACCGCACGTCAACGTCGGCACGATTGGCCACGTTGACCACGGCAAGACCACCCTGACAGCAGCGATCACGACCGTGCTCGCAGCGAAATTCGGCGGCGAAGCCAAAGGCTACGACCAAATTGATGCGGCACCGGAAGAAAAAGCCCGCGGCATCACCATCAACACCGCCCACGTCGAGTACGAGACGGCCAATCGCCACTACGCCCACGTCGATTGCCCAGGCCACGCCGATTATGTGAAAAACATGATTACCGGTGCAGCCCAGATGGACGGCGCTATTTTGGTGTGTTCCGCTGCTGACGGCCCAATGCCGCAGACCCGCGAGCACATCTTGCTGGCCCGCCAGGTTGGCGTGCCTTACATCATCGTGTTCCTGAACAAATGCGACATGGTCGATGACGCCGAACTGCTCGAACTCGTTGAAATGGAAGTTCGCGAGTTGCTCGACAAATACGACTTCCCCGGCGACACCACCCCCATCATTCACGGCTCGGCCAAACTCGCCATGGAAGGCGACAAAGGCCCCTTGGGTGAACAAGCCATCATGAAACTCGCCGATGCGCTGGACAGCTACATTCCTCTGCCGGAACGTGCCATTGACGGCGCCTTCCTGATGCCAGTCGAAGACGTGTTCTCCATCTCCGGTCGCGGCACCGTGGTGACCGGTCGTATTGAACGCGGCATCATCAAAGTTGGCGAAGAAATCGAAATCGTCGGCATTCATGACACCCAAAAGACCATCTGCACAGGTGTAGAAATGTTCCGCAAGCTGCTCGACCAAGGCCAGGCCGGCGACAACGTGGGCATCTTGCTGCGCGGCACCAAGCGCGAAGACGTGCAGCGCGGCCAAGTGCTGTGCAAGCCCGGTTCGATCAAACCGCACACCCACTTCACGGGCGAGATCTACGTCCTGTCCAAAGACGAAGGTGGTCGCCACACCCCATTCTTCAACAACTACCGTCCCCAGTTCTACTTCCGTACCACGGACGTGACCGGTGCGATCGAGTTGCCAGAAGGCAAAGAAATGGTGATGCCTGGTGATAACGTGTCGATCACGGTCAAGCTGATCAACCCCATCGCCATGGAAGAAGGCCTGCGCTTCGCCATTCGCGAAGGTGGCCGCACCGTGGGTGCGGGTGTGGTAGCCAAAATTATTGCGTAACCAAAGGAAATACCATGGCTACCAAGCAAAAAATCCGCATCCGCCTGAAGGCGTTTGACTACAAACTGATCGATCAATCAGCCGCCGAGATCGTCGATACCGCCAAGCGTACCGGCGCGATTGTCAGGGGCCCCGTGCCCCTGCCAACCCGCATGAAGCGTTTTGACATTCTGCGTTCGCCTCACGTCAACAAGACGAGTCGTGACCAACTCGAAATCCGAACCCACCAACGCCTGATGGACATCATCGACCCCACGGATAAAACCGTTGACGCGTTGATGAAGCTCGATCTGCCTGCCGGCGTGGACGTCGAAATCAAGCTGCAGTAAGCGAAACCGGGGACTTTGGCCAGTTTCAAAGCTGGCCAGAATCTTTAAAAACATGAGTTTCAGCGCGGATTTGCCATTGCTGGCAGTCTGCGCTATACTCAAAAACCATCCTGAAAATGCCATGCATCGACAGGGTGGTTTTATTAACAGTCTTTCACATCAACACGTCTGCGGCCAATTGAAGTCGCAGCGGTGAAAGTTACGGAGAAAACAATGAGTCTGAGCAACTCCCTAGGGTTGCTGGGTCGCAAGGTGGGCATGATGCGTCTGTTCACTGATGATGGGGATACCGTTCCTGTCACAGTGGTCGATGTGTCTAACAACCGTGTTACCCAGGTTAAAACCGAAGCAAATGACGGCTACAGTGCCCTTCAAGTGGCATTTGGTTCGCGCAAAGCATCGCGCGTTACCAAGCCGGCCGCTGGCCACCTTGCGAAAGCAGGCGTTGAAGCCGGTGAGATACTGAAAGAATTCCGTGTGACGGCTGATGTCGCAGGAAAATACGCCGCCGGTGCTGTGGTACCTGCTGCCGATATTTTTGCCGTTGGCCAGCTGGTGGATGTACAGGGTACCTCCATTGGTAAAGGCTTCGCTGGCACCATCAAGCGTCACAAGATGAGTTCGCAACGCGCGTCGCACGGTAACAGCCGTTCGCACAACGTTCCCGGCTCTATCGGCATGGCGCAGGATCCTGGGCGTGTGTTTCCTGGTAAACGCATGACGGGTCATCTGGGTGATGTCACCAAGACCACGCAAAACCTGAACATCGTTCGCATTGACGAAGCCCGTCAACTACTGATGATTCGTGGTGCTGTGCCTGGCTCCAAAGGTGGTTTTGTGACGGTTCGCGCCGCCATCAAGGCCAAACCAACCGCCGCTGTCAAAGGAGCGAACTGATGCAGGTCGAACTCCTGAATGACCAGGGTCTGTCGTCGTCCAAAGTGGACGTGCCGGATACCGTTTTTGGTCGCGAATACAACGAAAGCTTGATTCACCAGGTGGTCGTGGCCTTCCAGGCCAATGCCCGCCAGGGTACCCGGGCGCAGAAAGACCGTGAGCAGGTTCGTCACTCGACCAAGAAGCCTTTTAAACAAAAAGGTACTGGTCGCGCACGTGCAGGTATGACTTCTTCCCCGCTGTGGCGTGGCGGTGGTCGTATTTTTCCGAACATGCCTGACGAAAACTTCACGCAGAAGATCAACAAAAAAATGTATCGCGCCGGCATGGCGTCGATCCTGTCGCAACTGGCGCGCGAAGGCCGTCTGGCTGTGGTTGATTCGCTGACCGTGGACTCGCCAAAAACGAAAGTTTTGGCCGACAAATTCAAGGCCATGAATCTCAAGTCGGTGCTGGTCATCGCGCATGAGGTTGACGAAAACCTGTATCTTGCTTCCCGCAATCTGACGGGCATTTTGGTCGTCGAGCCGCGTTACGCCGATCCTGTGTCGCTGGTTCACTACAAGAAAGTGCTGGTCACCAAGGCCGCCATGGATCAACTCAAGGAGATGTTCGCATGAGAGCCGTGAACAATAAATCCAAATTCGACGAAGGTCGTCTGATGCAGGTGCTGG
>JAYWCQ010000035.1:0-3023 GCA_043780435.1 Polaromonas sp. | reverse complement strand
GCTGTCGCTGTACTTGGAAGTTTTCATGAAAAGTCTTTCTGCCCAACTGGGCTTGAAATTCTACTTTTACATGATGCTTTTTTTAGGGGGGATTACCCTTCGGCCATTTCCAATGGCAATTGTTTTAATAGGAGCCGAGCCCTTTCCATATCTGACCCTTTCATTTCTTTAGCCTTCTCCAAAGCCCAATTCTTCAATTTCTCAGTCTGCTCATGCTTCACTTCAGCACCGCGCATCCCCGCATCGGAGTTTTTTTGTCTTTGAATATCAGACTGGCGTGTCACTTCTGCTATTCGCAATGAGTGAGAAATCAGCTTCATATCGCCAGCTGACCAATCAGCTACCCACAATGCAGCTCGACTTAAACTAAGCGCAGCATCATCCGCTGACCTTGGCAAGTTCGCATAGAAATCACCAGTAGTCTTATTTGCCAGGGTCTCAATTGGACTAGGGGTAACGTCGTATTGTTGGGCTGCACGTTTCAAATCGCTTGTAGCGATTGCCAGTGCCTGAGAAATGATCATGTAATAAGTTGCGCATTTATCCTCAAAAGTTAGACTATTCTTGTCCTCCTCCTTTGAAGGACTCTCATCCTGAGGATAAAGTGCTTCAAGTACACGAACATATGCAGCTCTTACATCGGCCAATGAATTGAACTGTTTCTGAATTTTCGATCTGATAAGTTTGACCAGGGCACGAATGTTTTCATGTCTTTCCCGTAGACTCTTTGAGTTAGGCGTGACAATTGGAAAACCAAATCCCTGGAAAGCTACATCGATGGGTTTTACTCCGAAGTCAGGAATTTTGAGCCAATTGTCAGGGTCTAATTGGTCACTTTCCCACGCATTCATGCGCTCTTTTGCATTCATTGCGTTTCCTCTCAAGCCCTGTTGTGAAACCAGCGTCGAACAGCGAAGGGGGTCCCTGTTTTCACTATCGGGGATCAACCGATAGCTAGGCGTGGCTTAAAACCGAATTCCGTTATTTCATTTGAGAACTACTGCCATAGGCTGACAAACCCATCACAAAACCAACGTAGTAAAAAATCCCTGTATTTGGTCTGCCAATAATTTGTATGGACTCAAGGACTGAAAACCCAATTAACCCGGCAAACCATGAAATGATGTTTACAAACAGTGCCCAGGGAAAAAGAACACCGTGCCAAATTCCAGCGAAAAAGCCATACGGATCGTTAACCACATCCGGTGCGTAGTGCGTCGCGCAGCCTGCCAATACAACCACCAGCAGCACCATTCCGATCAACAAGGGCTTACGGTTCATGCTTATGCCGCCTTGAATTGGATCACATCGCCGCCCGTGGCCAGCTTGTCTAGGTAGTCCGCCCATTGTTGCATCATGGTTGCCCGGTGCTGCATGTAAGTGGTTCGGTTGTAGGCTCGTCCGTTGGCATCCTTCACCGAATGGGCTAGCTGCGCTTCAATAACCAGTGGATCAACGTCGTGAATCTCTGCCAGCATGGTGCGTGCCGTTGCCCTGAATCCGTGAACGCTTTGAACGTCCGGCCCATAACCCAGGGTCAACAGCGCCGCCCGTAGGGTGTTGTCACTGATAGGCCGGTCATGGCTGCGCTCACCGTGAAACACCAATGTGCCGTTGCCTGTAATGGGGTGCAGCTTGCGAAGAATGGCCACCGCCTGCGTGGGTAATGGCACTAAATGGGGGTCACCGTTTTTCTTTCCTTCTACGCGCCGTTTCATGCGTGCCGCCGGAATAGTCCACAGTGCCGCGTCAAGATCAAATTCAGCCCATGCCGCCGCCCTGAGTTCGCCGGGTCGTTGAAATAGCATGGGTGCCAGTTGCAGCGCCGTCCGGACAATTGGCCCGCCCTGATAGCCACGGATCACCCGGATCAACTCACCCAGCTTGAGCGGGTCGGTAATGGCTGCAAAGTGTTTGCCGTGGTGGGGCTTCAATGCGCCCTTAATGTCTGCGCTCACGTCACGCGCCGCCCGCCCGGTTGCCACGGCATAGCGCCAGACTTGCCCCGCCGTGGTCAATACCCGGTGTGCCACGTCCAGCGCCCCGCGCTCCTCTACCCTGCGCACGGTGGCCAGTAGCTCTATCGGCTCGATTTCTCCTATGTGCCGATTGCCCAGGAATGGGAACAGGTCTTTTTCAAGATTGCGTTTTTCCCGGATGGCGTAATGACTGCTCCAACTGTCCAGCTTCAATGCGTACCATTCGAGCGCCGTCGCCTTGAATGTGTCGCCTGCCGGTGTGGTGGCTTTCAGCTTTTCCACCTTGCGCACCATCACCGGATCACGCCCACCAGACTTTTGCAACTTTGCCACGTCCCTTGCCTTGCGTGCGTCCTTTGCCCCTACATCCGGGTAACTACCTAGTGCCATTCGACTTTCTTTGCCGTCCTTGCGGTATTTCCAAAACCAGCGTTTCGAGCCTGCCGGACTGACTTCCAGATACAACCCGCCGGAACAGGTCAGCCGCTCTCGGGTCTTACCAGGTGGGCAAGTTGCATTTTTGCATTCGGCATCGGTCAGCATGGGGAACAGCTCCAAGGTAGGGGAACAAAAAATGGGGCCGTCATTGGGGAGTGGGGGAACAACTACCCCAAAAACCCGATTTACCCCCACCTGTTCCCCCGTATGTTCCCCCGTTTTGGCGTGCATGTCAATGTCGGGCTTTGTACGCCGCTGCAGCCCAAACAACTGATTTACCAATGAAAAAGGCCTCTGAGTATCACTACTTAGAGGCCTTTGTACTGTCTGTTGGTCGGAGTACAAGGATTCGAACCTTGGACCCCCTGGTCCCAAACCAGGTGCGCTACCAGGCTGCGCCACACTCCGCCATGCTGCAATTGTACTGCAAAATTTGGCGCCTTCTTGAGCATTGCGCTTAAAATCGACAACAATATGTCAGGCAATACCTTCGGAACCCTCTTCGCAGTCACCAACTTTGGTGAATCCCACGGCCCAGCCATCGGCTGCATCATTGACGGCTGCCCGCCGGGCATGCTGCTCTCAGAAGCTGATATTCAGCCCGAT
>JAYWCQ010000034.1:0-2647 GCA_043780435.1 Polaromonas sp. | reverse complement strand
CAGCCACAAGACCAAGGGGGAAACCTACGCTGCCATTTTGTGCGGCGCCAACATGAACTTTGACCGTCTGCGCTTTGTTGCAGAGCGCGCCGAGGTGGGCGAAGAGCGCGAAGCGCTGTTTGCCGTCACCATTCCGGAAGAACGTGGCAGCTTCAAGCGTTTCTGCGAGTTGATTGGTAGCCTGCCCGGCGGCCCGCGCAACGTGACGGAATTCAACTACCGTATCAGCGACGCCGCCCAAGCCCATGTATTTGTTGGTCTCACCACGCACGGCAAAGGCGAATCCAGCAGGATCGCGGTCAACTTCACCAAGCACGGCTTTACAGCGCTCGATTTGACGCACGACGAACTGGCCAAGGAGCACATTCGCCACTTGGTCGGCGGGCATTCCGAACTGGCGCGGGGCGAGCGCCTGTTGCGCTTTGTCTTTCCCGAGCGCCCCGGCGCATTGCTGAAGTTCTTGAGCCTGATGCGTCCGGGCTGGAACATCACCCTGTTTCACTACCGCAACCAGGGCGCCGACTATGGCCGCATTCTGGTCGGATTGCAGGTACCCGTAGCCGACAACCAGGCATTCGCCAGGTTTTTACAGACGCTGGGCTACCCTCATGTGGAAGAAACCGGCAACCCGGTGTATCAAATGTTCTTGCAGACATGAGCGCCTCACTCGACGGAAAACTGGTAGTGGCGATTTCAAGTCGCGCTCTGTTTGATTTTGAACAGGAAAACGAGGTTTTCGAGCACACTGATGACCGTGCCTACATGGCGCTGCAACTGCAACGACTGGACATCCCCGCCAAACCCGGTGTGGCGTTTTCGCTGGTGAAAAAGTTGCTGGCCTTCAACACTGTAATTTCTCAGCCGGTTGAGGTGGTCATCCTGTCGCGCAACGATCCGGTCTCAGGCATGCGGGTGTTTCGTTCGGCGCAGCATTACGGCTTGCCGATCGAGCGCGGCAGTTTCACGCGCGGTCAGTCGCCGTGGCGCTACCTTAAACCATTGCATGCCAACCTGTTCTTGAGCACCCATTTGAGCGACGTGCGCGCGGCACTGATTGCAGGTGTGCCGGCGGCGCAGGTGTACCCTCAATCGGCCCACGCAGGGGGCGCCTACCCGCATGAAGTGCGCATTGCCTTTGACGGTGACGCCGTGCTGTTCAGCGACGAAGCCGAGCGCGTCTACCAGGCCGAGGGCTTGAGTGCATTTCAAAAACACGAGCAGGACAAGGCGCAGCAACCGCTGCTGGCTGGACCGTTCAAACCGCTGCTGGCCGCGCTACAGCGCCTGCAAAAAGAAGGCACGCCCAATATGCGCATCCGCACCGCGCTGGTAACCGCCCGCAGTGCTCCAGCCCATGAGCGCGCAATTCGTACGCTGATGAACTGGAACATTGAAGTGGATGAGGCCATGTTCCTCGGTGGCTTGGCCAAAGGCGAATTTCTACGCGAGTTCGAGCCTGATTTCTTTTTTGACGACCAAACTGGCCACGTGGATGCGGCGTCACGGCATGTGCCCTCGGGCCATGTGGTGAGTGGGGTGCGCAATTTTTGAATCAGGGGGTGGGGTCATCGCCTTCGTGACCCCGCACGATCGGTAAACGACAACGGCATTGACAAACAGTGGCCCCGCGCACTGGATTACTCGTCAAAGATGTTTTACCGCAGAAAAATTACGAGAAGAATAATGATCAGGAGAGCCCCGGCACCGATATACATGTCAATCTCCATCGTGTTGCCCATCCTCGGTGAGGTTGCTTCAGCACACGCCATGCGGTTAATTTGAGCAGGCCCGAACCGGGCGGTCTGTGCACTAGCGCACGTAGTGCGAAATGAGCGATTTTTCGTCATGCTGGCGACTGGATAAAACCGTACGCAGGCAAATCATTTCAATGCAAAGTTTGCTGCCGTAAATCTTCAGCGCGCTTCATCTCAATATAGGCCGCCCGATCAATGTCAAGTAATTGACGCGGATAGCGCTCGATCGCTGTAAACCAGCTTTGCAAACGTTGCTCCAGCTGCGCCGCGGGTGGCGCACTGGTGGACGCCAAAAAGGCATCGATCGCAAGGTAATAGCGCATCGTGTTGCGTTCCACCAGACCACGCACACCGTCGATATAGTCGGGCTGGCCATCGGCCAACTTGCCGATCAAGGTAAAACCCACCTTGCCTCTGCCCAGAGTCCCGAGATAGGTCTGCATGGCCAGCCGCCCGGCAAAATTTACTGAATAGGAATAGGTCAGATGCAAAAATGTTCTGGCATTCGGCAGCGCCACCGCTTCCAGCCCAATGCGGTAGTCGCTGGTGCCCAGCGGCCCGTCCTGGGCGTTGAGCAATATTTCAAGATATTCCGGGGTCACCGCAGCAACGCTGTAATTGAATTCGAAACGCGACGCATCGGTCAGTTCTTCGGGCGTTTTCTTACCGATATTGACCCCCAGGGTGGTGCCCGACGACCCAGCTATGGCATGACAATATTTGGTATTAACGTGCAGCAGCATCACGTCACACCAGTGGCCCGGATTGTTCAAGCCGGCACTCACTGTGCTAAACGGGTACTCGAGAGTGGCATAAATATCACCTTTCACGCGGTTCGGTGTTTCGGTGGAATCAAGAACCAGTGGCCGCTTGAATTGATTCTGTCGCAGTTG
>JAYWCQ010000033.1:0-14285 GCA_043780435.1 Polaromonas sp. | reverse complement strand
TCATGAGTCCCTGCTCAGGGGAAGCGTAGAAAACTTGCTGGCCATGGGTCCGGCAAAAGCCATCACCGGGCCGGCGGCACGCGGTGACACTGCGGTCGTCGCCACGCAGGGCGCAGTGGTCAGCCAATGGCACCCGGAAGCCGGGGAAATCTACCGCGAGATGAGCGTGTTGGCGCGACGCCTTTCCACTACGGGCTTGACCGCTTCGCCGGCGGGGGCAACTGCCGTATGAAAAGCGTTGAGTTCCAATGGGTGCCGCAAATTCTCAATGACGTGAGTGCGCCAGATTTCCGCACAACGCTGGCCGGAAAAACAGTTCTGGCGCCCATGATGAAAATCTATGCCCAGTGCCAGCAATTGCGCGACGGACAACTGGTCTGCACCGAGTTCTGCGCGTCTCCTTCTGACAGCTTCATGGTCAGCCCTTGGCAACACCAGGCGGCAAGACAAGGATGCGGCGAATGAAGCGCATTCCGGTTCGGAATAAAAAAGGGTTTGCTATTACTTTCGTAGTAGCAAACCCTTATATGGTGGCGGGCGGACAGGACTCGAACCCGCGACCCCCGGCGTGACAGGCCTTAAATTCACCATTCTTGAAACCCAATACCAGCTTGCATTTCACTGAGGGACTACAATAATAAAATGTCCAACGGGGACAAAATGGGGACAATGAGAATCAAATGGCATCTTTTACACAACGCGAATCTGGCAAGTGGCAAGCAAAAATTCGCCGTGACGGCTGGCCCACCCAAAGCAAGACACTCACGACCAAGGTTTTAGCGGAGGCATGGGCTAGGTCAATTGAAAGAGAGATGGATACGGATTCGTTCATATCGCGAAACGATGCCGAGAGGACAACATTCAAACACTCAGCCGAGCGCTATGCGAGAGACGTTTTGCCCTCCAAGCGTGGCAAGGTTCAAGATGGCTACGTACTAAAACGCATGGTAGAGGCGTTTGGCGCCTATTCTCTGGCCGCCATCACATCTGCCAAGCTCTCCGAATACCGTGACGAACGCCTGAAATCTGTCAGTCCACAGACAGTCGTTCATGAATTAGGCATGGTCTCCCGAATTTTTAAGGCTGCTGCGATGGATTGGAACATCGCTCTTCCGAAAGGGAATCCTATCGCCTTGGTGCGTAAACCAAGCATTTCCAATGAGCGCACACGAAGAATAGAAGGCAATGAAGAAAATTTGCTTTTGGATGCACTTCAAGGATGCGTAAGTAGATGGCCTCACGCCGCCGCCGTGTTGGCCATTGAGACCGGCGCCCGCCAAAGTGAACTGCTGTCTCTCAAATGGGAAGAAATCGATCTGGACCAGCGTGTTGCTCGCATCCGTGGCAAAGATGGTGGTGTTACCAAAAATGGTGATACCTATCGTGACATCCCACTCTCCATACGTGCTGTGAACCTTCTAAAGTCACTTTCAGAAACTCAAAAGGGCAAGGTTCTCCAATTGAGTCAAAACGCGCTACAGCTCTCTTGGGAGCGCGCAGTTGCTCGCGCCAGAAAAGTACATGTTCACTCCCTACTTCGACCACTACTTACTCGAGACGGTTTTGATGAGAAAGCTCAAACCCGCGAAATCACTGCGCTCATCTTCAAAAAACGCAAGCCCAGTGAATCAACACTCAAGCATATTGCAGACATTGAAAATCATGATAAGTTGATGGTGGATCTGCATTTTCACGACCTGCGCCATGAAGCAACTACGCGCCTTGCAGACAAACTAGACATGCATGAACTGATGAAGGTCACAGGACACAAATCAACACGAATGCTTGGCCGGTATTACCACCCAAGGGCTGCCGATCTCGCTAAGAAGTTGGATTTGTGAAAACACGTCAATCAATCAACCATCTAAAAACCATCTAAAATATTGCCAGACACGTGCTTTTCCATGTTAGAGTTCAAGTGTGGAAACAACTGGAAACATCAAACAATTCATTCTGGAATCATCTGTTAAGTTGATGGTTGGGCTGATTCTTGTTTTTGGAATTTTCATATTAAATGAGCTATTTATTGATGGCAAAGATGGTGTAGTGCTTAGGATTTCTGGTTTAGGGTTGATGGCTTTATTGCTCATCTTGAGCAAATTCAAATGGGCCAAGCAAGCTTATAAATACGAGCTGTCTTGCATCATCTCCAATGTCAGTCTACGTTCATCTGGATTAATAAAATTTTCCACACTGGTTCTATTTGCTGCATCAATATTTACCTCCAAGACCTTTGAAAAAGTTAGGTTACTTGTTGTGAAACATGTCAACACCACAGTTGCCACTTTTACTAAAACTGTTTTTTCATCTTATTTAGCTGCAAAAGCACGTCTCAAATCAGCTTTGCGCGCCATCGTGCAGACGCTAACTCCAAAACTTCTCCTAATTCCTAGCGCACGTCGCGCGTAAGCGTCGGCTGCAGTAGCGGATTGCCTCCGGTCGCTGCCTCGCTGCCGAATGCGTTGGCGCGCCTAAATTCCAAATCTTTTTCTCATTACCCGGGGTCAGTCTTTTAATGGATGACCAAAATGGAATTACTAACTGCCACTGAAGTTGGCGCAAAACTCAAACTCTCAGAATCAACGATTTGGAACTGGCAATATGGACGAAAAACTGCACCTGAAGGCTTTCCTTCTTCAGTTAAAGTTTTGACTGCAGTCAGATGGCGAGATTCTGATATTTATGAATATATTGCTGGCTTACCATTCTCAAAATTTGGATGTATTAAACCCACAAATCAACAGCTTCAGGCACTTAAATTAAGATCTGATGTTGAAATCACTTCCTATCTAGACACCCCCTCACGAGGTCGTGGTCGGCCGCGAAAAGTTTCTGTTGTGCTCAAGGGTGGTGCAACATGAACGATGTATTTGACCAATTCAAACTGGTTGCTGGCGTGAAGCATGCAACCTTTGCCCAGTGGTATCTGGGACACATCTCACATACGTCCTGGGGTCGCTCGGAAATCCAACCTTGCGGAGGCTGAAAAAATGATTTTTTACAAGCGCATGATTGGCGATATCCAGGCCAAAACCGGCGATCTTTCTTGTGCAGAAATGGGAATCCACGACCGTTTTTTGGACCACTACTACTCCCTTGAGGAACCGCTGCCAGCCGACATGGATGTCTGCTTCCGCATAGCCCGAGCGATGACAAAGGAGGAACGCCGGGGTGTCGAGAAGATCCTGGCCAAATTCTTCTTTCTCACAGTTCGAGGATACGAGCAGAGAAAAGTGGAGGAAATGATTGCAGATGCGCTGCCAAAAATAGAGGCTTCAAGGATAAATGGGCGTAAAGGTGGGCGACCTAAAACGCCAAAACAGCAAACCCAAAATGAGCCTATTGGGTTATTTCCTGAAACCCACCGCTATAGGAAAAACGAACCTAATGGGCAAGCTAGCCAGAGCCAGAGCCAGAGCCAGAGCCAGAGAATTGGTATTCAATCAGGTGTAGTTATAAAAAAAGGTGTGTGTGTTTCCCCTCACACACATTTTTCAGAAGAATTCCGGACAGCCGCAAAAGTCCGGCAGGACCTCGACGCCGAATGCGTGTGGGAAAACTTCTGCAGCTACTACCCGCTGGAAAAGCTCACCTTGCCACGGTGGAAACAGTGGCTAAAAAACGAGCGTATCGCTAACACCGAAAGCAGTCCAACGCCCAGCGTCAGCGACCCTGACAGCCGGGCCTCGGTGGAGGCTGTCGGTATATCGCTCGGGTTGGGCACCTGGACCGAAACAGAGCAATGGGCTTCTTACAAGTCGCGTGTTTTCAGAGGGGCGTCCCATGTGAATGGGTGTACATGACGACGCTGTTCAGAAGTTCTGGAGGAATATGAGATTCTGTCGCGCCAACTTTAGGTTTTTTTGCTTTACTGTGAGAATAACCTGCTGTAACTTTCAAACTAACCTTTGATGCGATATTGATAATTTCTTCAATAGTTGCTAGTCCAGAGAATGATGCCGGTTGCAGACCGTCGTTAGCGAAATCTGCGTTATCAGTGCCAGGGCATAACGCAATAGCAAATGCATCACCGGCTCGGATTGGTCGAACTTGTCTTTCATGAGTCGCGCTATCAACCGAAACCTCTTGCCCCCGATTTGCACCTCGGCACGGCTGGGAGTGAAATTGCCCCCCCAGAAACAGGGAGATCCCACCGATGCCCTCATATCGTTTGCTCATTTCATCGCTCCGTCCTGCACGTCTCCGGCAGAATGCCTTGACAGACGCTGCCGCCGAATGTCTTCTTGTTCGCTCCAAAGCGCCTCGATTCTTCGCTTGAGCCAATCGACATCAACATCTTTCCATGCCGTTACCTGCAACGGATCGAGTAACTTTTCCCCACGATCGTCAGCAATCCGAGAGATCGGTAAGAACCGCAGTTTCTTCGTGATCGAACCGCCCTTGGCCCTGTCTGCTTCATACATGCAATAGTTGCTGGAAAAATATTGCTCGCTCAGAATCGCTACGAACACCTGCGTGCCCGCCAACGATTTGTCGATCGTTCTCTGCCAGTTTTGCCCCCCTCCAATCGATTCCTTGTCAAAGAAAATCTTCATCGGCTCGCCACTTGGGCGCCGCAGCGTTGACAGTGGAGCAAATATGTTCTGCTCAACCCAGCTGATGTTCGCCTCTGGACTGTGCGCATAACTTATAAAGACATCATGCTCGAGCGGCGCCATGTCCATGGCCTCTTGTGTCAATTGATTGAATTGGCGTAGCTCCAATTCGCCTCTAGCGCGATACAGGGCGACAGCGCTTGCGATGGCTGCAATGGTTGCCGGCAACGTGACCGGAATCACCCACCCGGCCTGCACCGTGACCAGTTCAATCGCTAGCAATGCAACGATCGCGAGCCCGAACGTGCCCAAGGCGGCCTTGACACTGAATCGCCACATTCCTGTCAATGTGACTCGCTTGAGCCCCATCCAAAAAGCGACCATGAAAGACAGATACGCCACGCCCGCAGCGATTGCGCAAAGCGCCAACAGTGCCCTCAAGTCGTTCAACGGCGCGCGCGCTACCGACCCTTTGCCAGCCATCAAATCGGATATCGCCCAGGCCAGCAGCAACGGGCCCGGTCGATTCATCGAGTTGTCGCTGTCGGCAGCCAAACTCCCTAGAATGACGTGAGTGACGGTGGGCCCTTCGGGGAGTGCCGGCACAGTCGCATTTGACGCGGCGTCGAAACGGTGAATTTGCCCCTTGAACGCCTCGTCGTCACCCAGGGGAATAATTAACGACGCTGGAAGGCGATGCACAAGACTTGAATCCAACACGGCGACCGGAGGCAGTGCCAGAATACTTAGCGTGCCGATCTTCTGTCGACCAGCAAAGGCGTCAGGGGTCAGTTCACGGTCGTACTTCAAGAGTCCCATTGATGCATCGAACTGCGTGTGGCCGTAAGCATCGACCGCGCTGGTGTAGATGGCCTCGTTATGCGACTGCATGAAGTCGGCGCTGTCCTGTCCGTGCCTATCGACCGGTGCGACGGTCGCGAACACCTTCGTGCCTTTGGCCTGCAATGCCTTGACGGCGGCGATCACCAACGATTGCCCTGCCGGGTTTTTCAGAAAATGGACGTCGATGACCACGGTCCGCGGCGTTGTCCGGCGTTCGGACAATTGAAGCAGTACCTGGGCAATCGTTTCACGGTAGATCTGCAGGCCTTCCTCGGAATTCTTCAATTCTTGCGGGTACGGCAGATCGATGATGCGCAGGCCTGAAGCGGGCGTTGGTGGCTCAGGTAGATAAAGAACACGAAACACAAGATGGTCACCGCGCTGCCAAAGGCCCAGCAAGCCGCCGCCCACTATGAGCAAAGTCAGGGCGACGAAGATCGCCAAGATCCAAGCAGGCCGACGTAAGTTCACTTACCCGCCTCTTTCAGTCTCTTACGCATCGCGTCAGCACGTTCACGATACGCGGCGGCAGTTACGCGATCACCCAGGCGGTCGTGGTCCGTCGCCAACTCGGCAAGCGTAATCGCAATATCGCTGTTGTCCTTTCGCTCGTACAGACGCTCCTTCATAGCAAGCGCCCGCTCATGAAACGATCGAGCAAGATCGTTGTTCCCAAGATTTCTGTAGGTTGTCCCGATGTTGTTGAGCGTGGCGCTGACGAACTGATGGTCCCTGCCGCTGTAGATGCGCGCTTTCATCGCTAGCGACTGCTCGAAAAATTCAAGCGCCCGTTTGTGGTCGCCGAGTGCGCTGTACGCGACACCCAAAGAATTGAGATTGATCGCTACCGACGGATGCTCGCGATCCCGCCAGAGGCGGCGCTGGATTACTAGGGCTTGTTCATAGAGGGATATCGCTCGACGATGGTCACCGGCCCTGGAATAGGTTCCGCCAAGGTTGGCCAGCGTAAGCGCAATGTCCGGACTATCCCGTCCTTTTGTCAATCGCTGCTGCATACGTAGTGCGCGCTCCAGCTGGGCGCGTCCGGCCTCATGATCTCCCAGGGCAAGATAGATCATCCCAAGATTGTTTAACTCTGTCGCCAGAGCTGAATGGTCGCGACCGCCATATAAGCGCTCAGACATTGCGATCGCCGCTTGAATGGGTGCCAGTGCTGCGCGGAACTGCCCATCTTGCCGGAGCTTTTCGCTCTTATTCAATAGTGCCGTCGCAATCATCGGATGATCGGATTCACCATAGAGTCGCCGGAGCATGGTACTGGATTCATCCAGCAGTCGCAGCGACTGTCCACGGTCACCCATGCCCTCATGTGCTGAACTTAGGTTGTTCAAACTATTAGCGATTTCTGGGTGATCGACTCCACCGAAGAGTCTTCGCCGCATCGCAAGCGACTGATCAAAATATGCCACTGCACGACGGTACTCCCCGAGTTCATAGCACTCTGCGCCAAGGTTCGAGAGGGCCGTCGCCATCTCCGGATGATCGCGATTCGGCCGCAAACGCATCAAGATTCGTTGCGCTTGCTCGTATGTGCGAAAGGCCGCGAGGTGGTCTCCAAGACGGCTGTATGAGAAGGCAATGTTGTTGAGAGCTATTGCCGTCAAATCGAGGTCGCGATTTCCAATTAAACGCTTCATCATCTCGAGCGCTTTAGTGTTTAGTGCTATGGCATGCTTGTACTCCGCAACATCGCTGTACGCTGCACCAAGGCTTAGCAAGGTGCTAGCTGTATTCATGTTGTCGAGCCCGCCAGAAGCAGTTTGCTTGAGGGCCAGCGACTTTTCCAGCAGTTCAATCTGCGTGTCGTGGCGACCGATACCGCCGTAAGCAAGCGCTCCGCGGTGCAGGCACCACGACTCTGCGATCGGACTCTTCTGGCCTCTGGCACGGGCGGTGCAATCCTCCAGCAATGCGGCTGACGCAGAATAGCGTCCGAGTCGCCAGAGAATCTCCATCAGATTCCAAATGGCAAACTGAATGCGCCGCGGATTGCCCGAGGCAAGTGCCTCATCAAGCACGCGCCGAAAGTACGCCTCAGCATCGGCGTATGACTTGAACCTGGCAAGGTAGGCCTCCGCATTCAACGCGTAGGTGCGCGACTCACCTGCTTTGACATCCTCGACAGCGCGAATGTTGTCCGACTCGACACCTGCATTCTTGCCATCGGCATCGACGGCGACCCGCACTCGCTGCTCAATCTCGACCACCCCCTCTGTCACTTGAACGGCGAAGGTCTTGTCCGGATCGACTTCGACGCTGAAGGTCGTTCCCTTTACCCCCGCCGTGATCCGGCCATAGCTGAGATTGAAGAAGTTGAGGGCTCTCTTGACTTCGGCAACGACCCGACCCGCCAGAGGAACCAGAGACTCCCCCTGATCGGTGATCACCGCAGCCAGGAACCTTGCGCCCGGATAGAGCGTGATGCGATTGCCATTGACCGTGGTCAGTTCGATCTGCAGGCCGCGCGGCGCGGTGAGCTCGGTGCCGGCGGGCATTACTTGACCACGAGTTAGCCTTTGGGGCAGAGCCGCTTCTGCGGTGCCCTGCCGCACGA
Organism: Polaromonas sp.; assembly: GCA_043780435.1. GTDB lineage: Bacteria > Pseudomonadota > Gammaproteobacteria > Burkholderiales > Burkholderiaceae_C > Aalborgiella. Next base: position 6,311 of record JAYWCQ010000033.1, on the reverse strand, counting down.
GTACGTCCGACACCTGCTCGACGGCGTTGCCGTCCAGTCGTAACGCGGTAACGGTGAAGGTAGTGGACCAGGCGACCGAGCACGCGCACAGCACCAGCATCAGCGCGAGCCATTTGATGGCCCGCGCTGACGTGTTGAACAGCTGTGTCATTGCCACGTTTGCCTCCGTTCCGTGCTTACAGATGGCCCTTCTTGTGTCCCTTCTTCTCATTCGGCGAGCAGGTCTGGATACACTCCACATCGTTCACCGCGCCATTGCTGGTCCAGCGCCAAGCCACGGGGACCGATCCTCGATCGGGATCGAGGTCCGCTCGTGCCAGCCAACTCACATGCCCGTCTTCTTCCACCTGCACGGTGTCCGATGGCAACACGTCAAAGTCCAGGTCCGTTCGGTGCATGTGCGGGATGCAGACGCCGAGGTTGTATTCCGCCAAACGGCGGAGCATGTCCCGTACTTCCGGCAGTTCGATGGCCTGAATCGCCTTTGAGATTTCGGGCGCCATCTTCATTTTCGACGCCACCATGTTTGCTGTCTGAATAGTCATGATTTCTCCTTTGCATTTAGACGCTGAAACGAGAACGCACGGGCCGATCCTTCGTCCCGGTGCTGAAGTTGAACAGCGTCATTTCAACCACAGGTAGGCGGCCAGCACGACCCACACCAACAGCAGCGGCCAGGAGACTGCGATCCGCAGCACGCCTTTGACCGAATCAGCCAGCAGGTGCCCCTTGGCTACTTCCCAGCTCCGCTGACCGAACAAAAAGATCATCAATGCACCGAAGATGACAACGTAGACCACGATCATTACAAGCCACGCGACGATTCTTACCAGCGACGGTGGCAGTACGGCGAAGAGTTCGTTGAACAAAGCTTCCATCACCACTGTGACCAAAGGAACAGCGATCGCCATTGCAATGAGACCGGTCGACGCACGTCTTGCGCCGACAATTCTGCAAATTCCCCCCAGAACAAGGAACAGCAACAACACTCCACCCAACGCTTCATGCGGAACCAATAGCAGCATCGGATTTGTCAGTCGATTCATTCTCGGTCCACCTTTCGCACCTGCTCAGCCCGCGAAACGTCCTGGAGTTGCTGTTGCGTGTTTTTCGTGTGGCTGTTCCCTTGTCTTTCGAGTAACAGGCTGGCTGTGCCGCTGAAGAGAATCAGGCTACGGTGCGGCACGTGGGACCACCAGTTTGATTTCCCATTCCGGCTTCACCCCATCGATCACTACTTGATTGCCGCCACCAATTGGTCCGCGCTCAATTCCCCGGGTCTTTTCCTCAAAAACGATTTCCTGGGTCTTTCCCTCAAAAACGGTCTTCCCCTTTGGGACCCGGATGGCAACCAGCCTCTCAGCAGTGTTGCCGTTCCTTAAAACCGGAATCGCGCTGTCTATTACCGCCTGCACTCCTTTTGCGTCAGAACGGCTCCAATAGGACGGTTCTCCTGGCTTTCCGAACTTGAACTTCGGATCGTGGATCGCCCGGTAAAGCACTGTGTCCGAGCCGAGAATGACTTCATTGTACGAACCGCCATTGAAGGTGCCTGCGGTTCTCTCGGGCAATGGGCAGGGCGCAGCAGGCTTGCACAATGAGGATGTCCACCGCTTGACCACACGATCAGCTGCATTGGTAGCGGCGCGTCGCGATGCGGCTTCGGCGGCAGCCTTTGAGGCCTGTTCTGCGGCTGCGCGTTCTGCAGCCTGAGTTGCTGCGCGCTGGGCAGCACGTTCGGCCGCCGCGCCAACCCATCCGGACGCAACAAATGGGTTCATAAAGGCAGCGGCAAGCGCCAGGTTCACCAACATTCTTAAGTTAGCGTTTTTCATGGTTCTCTCCAATTGACCACACGCAATATCCACTTGTGCTGCCATGTTCCTCCCGCGGGTGCGTCCCGTCAATGCATCATCCGGTCTGCTCAGCCGTGTTGCCGCGCGCTGTCTTCGGAGTCAGTAGGTCGATCGGCTCCACTATTTAAGCGGAACGGATGCAGCACAGAACAAATCGCAAGCTTGCGAAGGGTCAGCTATTGACCCTGAATCAAAGCCAACGCGCGTTTGGCATTGTCCCGGTCGTATTGCTTTACGTCGTCCGTCAGGCTTTCGTAACCCACCAGTGAACAATTCAACTTGGCAGCCTTATTGTTTTTATCGCCCGGCATGTAGCGCCAGCCGAAAAACAGCTTGTCGCAGACCCAACGTCGATGCTCGGCCGCGGCAAACGCCTCATGATTTTCTGAGAGAAACTTCTGGGCCAGATCAAATTGCTCTGGCTGCAGTGGCAGGCGGCCCTTCACCAGATCTTTGGCGGTAACACTGGCTCCCATTTCTCGGAGGCGCACCAAATGGTGATCGGTCGTGTTGAGATTCATTTGCCGAGCCTCATCGTCCAGGGTCTCCCACGGCCGGCTGTCAGCGGTCTTGACGTTGTGTTTTTGCGAGTACGCAAGGTAGGCGTCGTGGGTACGCTTCGCAAGGTCTTCCAGGTCGTTCGTAACCACGGCAGCCGCAGCGGTACGCAGCACGTCAACTTCAACCACGCCAACGTTGCCAAGGCCCACTGGTTTGGCGGGGTAAGGCTCATTCTGCTTTTGCTTCATTTGTGTCAAGCGCCGCATCGCCTTGACTATCGTGCAATGCGGTGTGCTTGCCGGTGCGTGGCGACCTTCGTGCAGGGAGCGCTCCAAGGCAATGACCAACGCCTTGGCTATGCGGTCGGTTTCTATGTCGTTGCCCAGACACAGATAAATGGCCCCCGGAATGCCCCATTGCGCGCACTCCGCCGCAAATCCATCATGGCAAAACGCATCGATAGACGCCTGCACGAGTCGCAACCCCACCACGGGCAGGCTCATGCAATTTCCCGCATCGCCCGGCATGCCAAAGTGCGCCGGGGTAATGCTGGGGTCAAGCATCGGGTAGCGCTGCAAAAGGCCCTTCCCGGCTTCGCAGGCTTTGGCGTCAACGATGGTGATGTGCATGCGCTGGCCACAGGCATAGTGCGCCGTGCGCGCCAGCTGCAGCGCTACTTGCTCACCCAAGCTACCCAGGCCGATCAGCATGGCGTGAGGCGCCTTCGAAAAGTCACGTCCGGCCAGCCAGGGGGCATCGGCCGGGTACTGGTTCACGATTTGGCGCCCGGCCAATGCGCGCGAGTCAAACAGCTTGAGGTTGTCTTTCAACGGGTCACGCATCAAATAATCTTTGAAATGCACATGGATCTGTGGTGCCGGCGCACCCGGGCGCAGCGCCACGCCGAGCGCTTGGGCGGCCGTTGCAATGTCGAGGTTGGTGTAATCATCATCCGTCACCGCGTAGACCTCTTTGGCATGCTGCGCACCCGCCATTCGCAGCACCTCGGTCGACGTGGCATCCCCTTCAATCAATGCAAAACGGTGTTGGATCGCGCGGGGCATGGTAGCGAGCGCCTGCTGAAGACGACTCAGCAGGGCAGGCGGACCCTTGGGGTCAATCAGAACCACCCAACGATTGCCTCGCAGCAACTCGCATACCAGCGCAAACCCCGCCTGGCTCAGGCCACAGACGACCGCGTGCTGGCTGAACGTGCGGGCAAACCACTGATTGACATGCTTCTCAGCCGCGGTGCGCAGCACGGTCACCTTGAAGATGCCGCCGACAAACATGAACGGCAACAGCACACGCCCGACGTTCAACAGGAACGGCACCTCCTGCCCGTGAACCAGGGGGTATCGAAGCGGCGCCAGCATGATCGTGAAAGCGATGGTGTCCCACACCGTGTGCTGGTTGGCGGCCTGGTTGTCGAATGCATTGGCAGCGAGATATTGGTGCCAGCCCACGGCAGAGGTAACGAACACCACCGCCGTGATCAGCCAGAAGTGCTCGGACAGGGCTCGCACCATACGCATCGCGAAAGAAAGTAAATGCTGCATTAAAACTCCGGGTGACAACGGTCAAACGGCACGCCGTGCTCGACGGTCTTTCCAGACGATCCTGACACCGTCGGGAAAGTAGTATGCGGCTTTGGGTCGTCCCGACGACTGGCAAATGAACCGCTGTGCCAGCACGCTGCCCAAGGTTTCTATCAGCCGCTTGTTGACATTGGTAAATTGCGGGTTGAGCACATCGGCGCGTCGCCCCAACAGCAATCGGCGTTCGGCAGGATCGGTCAGGCTGGTCAGCTTCGTCGGCTCCAGAAATTCGCGCACCCCAAACAGGCTGTCGAAGGCGTCTTGCACAGTGGCTTCATATTTCCCCAACTTGCGCAGCGCCAGTCCTTCTTCGGTGACGTGAGAGCGCAGCTCAAGATACTCCAGGCACTCTTCGTCGCTGGCGCGTCGGGTCAGCCCGCGGTCATCCTCGGCCAGCGCCGCGAGCGCGTAGTACAGGCCCAACTCAACCTGGGTAAATGGTACGGGCCGACCGTTGCACCAAACCTTACCCTCATGGGTGTCAAACTCCACCACCGCGTCACCCGGTTCCCGTAAAGCAATATTGGCCTCGTCGATCAGCTCGGAAAGGCGGCGCGGGTTGGACACGTCCACCAACGCCTTTTTGCCGAGCAGTTCACGCAGCCGCAGAAAGGGTACATCGGCAATGCGTACTTTGACTTCGGCGGTAGATACCTGTTCCACTTTGCCGGTGATGCGGTCCCGCAGCTCCAGGACGACGGGTACCTTGGGCGGAAAATAAAAATCCGGACTGAACTCAAAACGCTTGTCACTCAGAACTACATGGCTCAGCCGATCCTGCGGGCGCGCTACCAGGTTCATGGCCTGGCCAGCGTAGTAACTCATCGTCTTGCGGCCGCCCGCCAAACTGAGATGGATGGCGGTGTCGTCATTGGCAAATTCGCACAGCGTGGCCAGCATCAGGTCGCCCATGCGCATCAGCTCAGCCTCGGTGTGCGCGTCCTGGTCCTGCCGACCTGTGCCATCGGTGCTCACGCGAATACCTGCCAGCGTAAATGCGATCCCCTTCAATCCATACTGTGCACAAAGATCAAAGAATCGCCCACCACCTGGCTTACTGTCCAGCAGGTTGTCGCGAACGCGCTGCGCCCCAAGCCCTGTGGTTACGACAACAACCTGCGTTGGCACAAACGGTTGCGGCTGCGTGCACAGCGCATACATCGTCTCAGTGACCACCTGAGGCGACTCGCCGCTCACGACGATCAAAACGCGCTGTGGAAAGCTGGCAGGGTCAGTGCTGCTCATGACGAGTGGAAGGCTCGAGTGGTGCGGGTCGCTGCCGAGGATTTTCACGCGCCTTCAATCTAGGCCAAGCGCGTACTCGACTGCGGCGAAGTACTTCGCGTCCTCTTTGGCGAGAACGCCGCGTTGTTGCATGGAAGTCATAGTGGAATGGACTTTGCGCCACCACTGCGTTTGATTTTCACCTTTTGTAACAGTGGCGCATCTCCAGTAGCTATGGAAAAGTTTGCGTGACAACTCTGGGTCTTCAGGCGCGCTGGCGGCGAGGCGTTCTCGTATCACCAGGCCTTGCTGGTACAGCTCAAGCGCCGCCTGGCTGTCGCACATCGCCGCTTGCATGTCCCCCAGTCTGTCGTAGCTGAGACATAGGTTTTGTGCGACCTGGACGTTCTCGGGGGCTTTTGCAACCAATCGCTGGAGGATGACCACACAGTGATGGTAGGTCTCTAGTGCCTCCTGGCTGTACCCTAATGCCTCTTGCATACCGCCCAGCTTTCCGTAGGAGATGCTCAGATTGTTTGCGTACTCGGCGTTCTCGGGAGCGCTGGCTGCCAGACTCAGGTGGATCATTAGGCCGTCATGGTAGAACCCGAGCGCCCCTTGGTTGTTACCCATTTCCTCATCTATCTCGCCCAGCTTTCCGTAGGTGATGCTCAGTGCGTCTGCGTACTGGGCGTTCTCGGGAGCGCTGGCGGCCAGACGCTGGAAGATGACTAAGCACTTTTGGAACAGAGCCAGTGCCGCCTGGCAGTTGCGTAGTGCCTGTTGCAAGACGCCCAGATGCATGTAAAAGAGGCCCAGGTTACGTGCAAACCCGGCGTTCTCGGGGGCTTGTGCCACCAGTCGCTCCCGGATCACCTGGCTTTGCTCGTACAGCGCCTGTGCCGCTTGGTGGTTGCCCAGTGCCCGTTGCATGTCGCCCACGCATTCGTAGCTGGTGCTTAGGTCAGATGCGAGCCAAAGGTCCGCGGGACGCTGGTCAACCAGAAATTCTGCGATCAGCAGGCTCGTTTGATACCGCGCGAGCGCTGCTTTGCGGTTGCCCAATATTTCTTCCATCCGGCCTAGCTGTCGATCGCTGACACCCAGTTCACGTGCGAATAGGAGGTTCGCT
>JAYWCQ010000032.1:0-18664 GCA_043780435.1 Polaromonas sp. | reverse complement strand
CCCGCCATCAGCGCCCGCGCATCGGCCAGCGCATGGTGTGGGGGCCAATCTTGGGTATAGATGTGGTTCTGTGCCCGCTCAAAGACCGGGTGAGTGATGGCATAGCTGTCCAGGTACAGTTGTTCGGCGAAGTCACCGGGCGGCTTGCTATGAGGTCGGCCAAGCATGGCGACGGCCAGCAACCGCCAATCCCACTCAAAGTCAAAAATAACAATGGCTGGCTCTGGCAACTGCCCGAACCAATCTCGCAGGCGGTCGGTCAGTTCTGTCCGGGTGCAGGCCGCATCAGGCACGCGGCCCAGCAACGGCAGCACGGTTTCGCGAACGAAGTCGCCGCACCGGGTCGTGTAATAGTCGGTGCGCTCGGCGTAGAACTCGCGTCCATCTTCGGCCACTAGCCCAATGCTGATTAGGTCGGGCCTGGTGAAGTCGGTAAATTCGGTGTCAAGGAAAACTAGCATGGCATTGACTTTCTGGCATCCATCCATGCCAGCCAGCCAAGCCGGTACGCTCGGGCATCGTGCAGGGCGTGGTGCTCGGGATGTCCCTTGGAAAAATAGGCCGTGACAGTGTTGTTGTAGCTGGCGGTGTCGATCAACGGGGCCAGGTCATGGCGCTGCGCGGCAAGGTTGGATGGGCGGTCGCCCAGCAGTCCCAGCAGAAAACGCCAGTCGATTTCTGAGTCGCAAGCGGCTTGCACGCTGCGCGGGCGCTCTGCGAACCAGTCTTGCAGTGAAGCCCTTGCGGCGTCATGCGACAGGCGCGGGCCGCTCAGCAGTGGCACCACATGGCGCTGCACCCAAGGGTCGCAATCGGTCAGCACCCAGCCGTCAAGCTCGGCGTACCACTCCGCGCTACCGTCTTCGGCTACCAAAGCGAGCGATAGCAGTTTTCGGGCATGGGCCGGGTGCGACAGGCCGGTGTATTCGGTGTCAAGGAAGATCAGCATCAGAGGCAATTCAGGGCGTGATTGATGTCCCAGCCGACATTCATGTACTTGACCATCAGCGTTGATGGCAGCGTTTTTTCGTGCAGGTGGCCGTGGTAGTTCAGGATGGGTGTGTTTTTGTAAGTTTCAGGAACAAGGATGGGGTAATGACTCACCACCACCAAGCGGCCCTGATAGCCAAGCCACGCGAGAAACGGAACCACGGCCTCAAACAAGTCTTTTTCAAGCGCCAATTTGCATTTGCCATCACGGGTCAAGTCATGGTTTCCGGCGATCAGAATCTTTCGGCCCGGAAGTAGCCGGATGAGTTCGACGGCTTTTTGATAGTTGCCCATTGCCATGTCGCCGCCAAAGAGGATGAGCTCATCCTTGGGTACTTTTTGCAGAGTCGCCATCAGCGCGTCCGTCATGCTGTCTACATTGAAAAACGGTCGGTCGCAGTAGCCGATGATGTTGGTGTGCATGAAGTGAAGGTCTGAGGTGATCCACACCCGCTCACCTGCTGCGAGTGCATCGCTCACCGTTTGGCTGGTCAGTTCAATCAGGTCTTGATTGATAAGATCGGTGAGTCCTGAATTGATCGCTTTTGACACGCCTTTTTCTGAGTCAAGCGTGTGCTTGAACAATCCGAGTGCAGTCTTGAACATAAGGGTCCTGTGCTAAGTTGAACGGGCGTCTGCCAGCGCCGCCGCCTTCACGTCGATGTAGGCCGCCCGCAGCGCCAATGCATCGGCTAGCGCATGGTGACGCTTGAGTCCGCGCCCGTCACGTTGCCCCAGCGCCCGAAAACATTCCTCTGCCGCCAGTTCTCCGGTGATGGTGCCCGTGATTGGATTGACGTTGACAGGAAGTACAACATCGCGCACCTGGTCCCAAAGCCCGCAGTCACGGATGGCATATTCCATCAGTTCATAGTCCATGCTGTAGTCGAATGCGACTTCAACTTTCGTCCCGGACTCTGCCGCAAGTCCAAGCAGCCATTCACCCGTACGGCGTCCCATTTCCCACTCGGTGCCGGTCGCGCCGGACACCAGACCCCACATTTCGAAAATGCCACTTTGCACGAAGGCGCTGGATGCCTTGACGCGAGCTTTACCGGCGTCGGTGGTGAGGTCAAGTTCGGCGTAGTGCTCCATGCCGTCAAGGGTGACAAGTCCGAGACTGAGTAACTCCGGGTTCAGGAGGTCGGTGAATTCGGTATCGAGGAAAACTAGCATGGCACACGCCGTTGAAGGCTCAAAACTCGGGCCTCCGCTTGAACGATTGCATCACGCATTGCTTGACTGAAAGGCGCGGCCTCGACTGCCCGCCAGTAAAGTCGCAAGCCGCCAAATTTCTCTTTGACCTGGATGCACGCGGGTAGGTCCTCAACAGCTACGCCCGCCGTCAACATGTCATTGAGTAGGCGTTCAATTTTGGTTGCCGCATCGAGCACAATTTCAAACCATGCATCTGGGCACTCTATGCCCCAAGAGTGGATTGGTGGATACCTGCGTTCTTGCACAAACTCAGGTAGTCCGAGTTCGGTTCTGAGGGCCAGAATGTCGGTTGACATGTGGTCTTCCGGGTCGAAATAGCCCTCGGTTTTAAGTCTAAAAAACAGAGGGGCGGCACTATAAATTGTTTGATCTGAAATTTTCATGCAATCTTCCTGTGGCTCATTTAGCCAACCTTTTACTATCGGCCAATAGCTGCTCCCATTCGTCAGGCTTGTATCCCGCCAACTGGGCAAGGTCGGCCCAATCTTCTTCAGTTGGGTCGTAGGGACCGCCAGCAGCGTCGTCCAGCAAATTCGACATGGCCTTTGCAGTTTCGTTGTGGCGGAAACCGTCGAACGACACGGCCAGCCGCGCAAGTTTGTCAATCGCCATCCGGTCGCCCAGGTGTCGCATAAGCAAACCAGCGCCAATTGAGGCCAGCGCCCGGATCTCAAGCCATGACAGCTCGCCATGGTCGGTGATTCGGGCCGTGAAAAATTCAGACTGCGGTTTGCGCTCGGGGTCAGGTAGTGGGCCAATTAGCATGGTGGCCTCCAGTCGGCAAATCCGGACTCCAGAAAAACTAGCATAGCGTGCCCTTTACGGCGTGCGCCAGTGCTGCCGCCTTGACATCGATGTATGCGGCCCGCAACCCCAGCGCATGATGGCGTGTGAGTCCGCGCCCGCCGCGCTTGCCCAGTTCACGAAAACAGGCCTCTGCGCCCAACTCTCCGGTGATGGTGCCGGTGATGGGGTTGACGTTGACAGGAAGCACCACTTCGCGCACCCGGTCCCAAAGTCCAGCGTCCCGGATGGCGTACTCCATCAATTCATAGTCCATGCTGTAGTCGAATGCGACCTCAACTTTTGCCCCGGACTCTGCCGCAAGTCCAAGCAGCCATTCCCCCGTACGGCGTCCCATTTCCCATTCGGTGCCGGTTGCACCGGCCACGAGCCCCCACATATCGAAAATGCCGCTTTGCACGAAGGCGCTGGAGGCCTTGACGCGAGCTTTACCGGCGTCGGTGGTGAGGTCTAGTTCGGCGTAGTGCTCCAGCCCATCGAGGGTGACGAGTCCGAGACTGAGCAACTCCGGGTGCAGCAGATCGGTGAATTCGGTATCCAGGAAGACGATCATTTCATTCACTCGCGGGTGGCGCTTCCCGGATTTCGTACAACTGCATGATTTCGTGGCGGGCCAAATGGCGCAGGTCCGCCGTTTTCGCCAGAATGTCGTTCTCATGGGCGACCTGGGTTTCCAGGCACCCCAGATACGCGCCGGATTGCACCAACGCCTTGACTCGCTGCGGCCAGCCCATCACCCAGCGGTTCGCCACGGAGATGGCCATCTGGCCCATGGCTTCGATCTGCGCGGCGATCGCCGCCGTGTACGCCTTACGGCTGGTGAGTTCTTGCAACATTGGTGCTCCGTTTAAATAGTTACAATGTAACACGTCAATGAAGGGACTGCCATGCAAGAGATCAAGAAGAAAGACAACGCCAAGCGCCAGGCAGAGTACCGAAAACGACACATTAAGGAGGGCTCAGACAAACGCCTCAACGTGATTCTTGGTTTGGATGCCAAACTGGCTCTTGAACGCATGGCGAAGCATTACGGCGTAACGAACAAAAACGTGCTTGAGCGGCTTTTGCTGGAGGCTCAAAGTCGTTTGCTTGAGGACATGGAAGACGAACAGCAGACGCGTTATTACGGGGCTAAAGCGCCAACTACCCTTTGAACGCTTTAGCGATCGCGTCCGGGATGTTTGGGTTGCTGGCCTTGGCTGATGTCCCGGCCCCGTCCTTCGTGATACTCGATGAGCGCCTCCTGGCCTTGGGCGTATCCGCCGTCGAGCTGAGCTAGGTCGTGGATCACAACCGCGTTTCGACCCAGGCTTTGCACCGCAAATCGCTCTGTGATTAGGGTGATTTTTCCCAGGTACTGGATGCCCTCCACGGCTTGGCGAACCTCCCTGCCCTGCCCTTGCAAATCGGCGACCAGCACCGACTTGGCAATTTGTGCGTCAAGCGGCTCCATGTCGACAGTCCGCTCCAGCCTGAACGGTTCTAGCTGATGCGGAGCCGCCCGTGCCACTGTGACCTGCTCAGGAATGGGCTTGTCTGCTGACACGGCAGAGTCAAAGCGCCGATGCGTGGTTTCTTGAGTTGATACAGGGCTAACGACAGAGATTGGTTGATGAACTTGCTCGGTTGCAGGCGCCGGTCTGATTACCGCCTGGCGCATTTCATCGACAAGCTGCAGGCGTATGGCTTCGATCTGCGGATCCACAAATGTGACAGCGATACCGTGCGCTACAGCGACCGCCGCAACACGCCGCTGAAACTCCGGTGAACCGGTCAGTGTCAGGTTCGGGCCGAATTTTTCGCGTGCCAGCAACAAGGCGGCTGCAATAGCTTCTTCGCTGTTCTGGTCGAGCACGGCTAGAAACAGTCCCTCGTCGCGCAGAACGGGACACCCACGCAGGCTATAGGTGACGTCACCATTGATTTCCACTGTGGCGACGAACATTGTCAAGATTGTGATCGTCGATTCGCGGACGCGGCGGCGACGTTTCTTCTCATCCTCATCGTCTTCAAGGTAGATCGTGCCGCCAATTGCCTGAGCGGGCGCAGTGCGAGCGATGTCATTGAGCTTGCGCAAGGTGGCCAGCGCTTCCTCGCTGCCCGCCTGGGCGCGAGCTTGCAAGAAAAGCGGCCAGGCAGTCGCCGGGTTTGATTGAATGGACCTGCGCAAACCCCGGCGCTCGTCGGTAAACGTGGCTTTGGCGGTGGCCGCTCTGAGCTTTTCGAGCGATTGCGCCGCTTTTCTGCGGGTGCCGGTCAAGCCAGCCAGCACTTTTGTCTGCTCAGTTTTGAGCGCGGAAAAAAGGGAGGTACGACGGACTGACGTCACATCATCGAACGTCCTCAGGCGTTGCCTGAGCGCTGGCTTTTCCGCCAGTTGCTCGGCCTTGAAGGCTTTCCAGAGTTGTGTCGGAACTGACGTGCCGCGTGCAGTGGTGACCCTTTTGCCGATTTGGTTTTCATACGTCCTGCGCAAGATCGGTGCGGCCTCTTTCCAGGGCAAGCCCAGCTCTTTGGTCAAAAAGTCACTGGGGCTGAGAGCACGGGAGCCGCATTGGATGCGCGGGGTGCCGTCTCGGGCTACCGTCACCTGGTACAGCGCGGGATTCAACCCGTGCGTGTGGCTCAGACTGTCCAGGAGTTGGGCACCGTCGAGGTGTTGACGTATTTCAGCGTAACGCTCTTTGTCGGCAGCTTGCTCGTACCGCTCGCGCAATTCCGCGTGCACACGGGCCAGGACACTTGATGGCTGGATTGCCCGATTCGCACCAAGAGCCCGTCTTGCGTCGCTGGCTTGCCCGGCAAGACCGAGAACGCCAATAGATCCCGATTCCCCGGTGGCGGTACCGCTTTGGGTTAGGGAGTCGCCCTCCCCGTCTCGTCGTCTTCCAGTTCCATCTGTTTGTCGCACGCCAATACCATTTGGTTGGCTTGCAGGTTCGGTTCGAACATCCAGGCTTGCGTGATCGAGCAGTAACATTTCGGTCCGGCTCTGAATTCCATCCATGTTGCGAACTGGCATTTTTGGCACGCGATTTCTGGCGGTGGCAATTTTTCTGGTTTGAGTTGCTGCAGAACCTTGGATTCCATCGTGATCCCTTTCAAGTTGCTCTAAAAGATAGAGACGCTTTTCAGCGTCGGCGGGCTTGTAAACATCCTGGTAAAACTTGCTGCCGGTGTGCAAGTACCGGTTTTCTCGGGCTTTGAATTGGTGCCAGTCAGACAGCGTCTGCGCCACGTACAGCGGCGCCTTGCGCGGCTGCATTTGTTCAAGATAGGCAACTCTGGCCCGATTCGAGACGATGGTGATCTTTTCGGTGGTGGGGCGTTCGATGAACTGGCGTTGGAAAAACACACCTTGCAGTCGCATGGCTCTGGATGCGCCGTGCGGTTTGATGCGATAACACTCACCAAACTTTCCCTCCCGCATCTTTGACACCAAACCGTGCTTGGCAAGGGTGTTGCCAAAGTCTTCCCAGGTGGTGATGTTCCGGGCAATGATGTCCTTCTGCAAAGTGACTTCGAGCGCGGCTTTTTTTTCATTGAAAGTGCCCAGGTGATCTGGCCTTTGGCCGGTGTACCTGGACAAAACATCCACGGCGTTTTCTGGGGTGATCTTCGGGTTGTCCTTGGGACTGGTCAAGCCGTGGCGTGCATTGAACGATTCTTGCCAGGCATCGATGTATTTCAGGTTGTCGGACAGCGGCCCCATGAAGCCCAGCGGCGCAATGGACTCGCCCGTGAGCAGGTCATGTTTGCCCAATCCAATGTGAATATGGGTCAGTCGTTCAATCAAGTCACCGGTTTCTGAATGGATATAGCTCAGCATTCTTGGCCGATGCGCTTCGGCGTAGAACGCGATGCGGTGACGTTCCTCTTGCGGCCACGCCGCCAGCGCATGGTCGCGAAACTCCGTCACTGCAAGCTGGAGCATTTCATCGGAAACATGGGACTCTGAGAACGACAAGGTGATATGGTCGTAATGCTGACCGGCACCTCCGTGGGTTTCGGTCGCCATTTCAAACACGGCGAGATCGCCAGCCAGGGGGACCCGTTGGTCGAGTTGGTCGCGATGCAGTTCATGGCCTCGTTTTTTGCCATGCTCCAGGTATTCTTTCAGTCCGCCTTTGCCGCCGCCAAGCTCAACAATCATTTTTGAGTCTCACTGGTTTGTTCCAGCATGAAGCTGTTGAGCTGTTCGAGCTGGCTGAGGATGGCCAGAAAGGTGGACTCAGACAGCATTCCGGCAAGGTGCTCGGCATTGGCACGGTGAGCCAACTGGTTGACGTTATTGGATGCTTTTTGCAGTAAAAAGACGGCCCGCAGGGTGTCGGCCGAAGCCTTGGGTTTGGCGACAACTTGGGTCGTATTGGTTAAAACGTGCTCGCGGAAAAACTCAGATTGCGTCAGGCCAGATGCTGAAAACTTCCGCTTGTAATTGAGAAAGTCGCCATCAGTGAGCCGAAAAGCCACCGTGTGGTTCAGCTTTTCATCATCAGATTTGACCGGTCTGGCCATGGGTTTTCACTTTGCAATTAACAGTGGGCAGCGCCCACGTCCAGCCAACGGCTGGCACAAGTGAAGCGCCTCCGAAGGGGGGTGCAACGCTGGGGGGTTAAGGGGGATTCCCCCTTAGCGCAGGCCATGATTGCACAAACCTTGCCGTTAGGCAAGAGTTTTTGCAAACATGGCTATCGTGCCTATGTATTGAAACTACCCGGGCGTTTAACGCCGTTTAAAGCTGTTTAATGAACTTATATAGTCATCAATTCGCGTTTAAACAACGTTATTTACATCTATCGGTTGACATCAACTGTTAATCTGCTGTTAACTTTTCGAATAATTTCCTAAACACCATGAACTTCCGATCTAATTTGCTCAGCAAGCAAAGAAAGTTAGATATGGATGCAAATGAGTTTTTGAGAAAGGTGACCCCGGGGGTCAAACGGTCGCGTCTTGCACCCTACTGGGCCGAGATAACCAAGCTCAGAAATGGCAATTGCACCCTGGGTCAGGTGTGCGATTTTTTAGACAAAAACGAAGTGCAAATCTCGATTGCCGGGCTCGCCCAGTACATCAAGCGGCGTCAGCGGAACGAAGGAAAAGGTGGAACTCCGGAAACCGCCATTCGTCGAGAAACCAGAACCCACTGCCAGCCAAGGAGTGACACCTCCACCGCTGGATCGAAAAACGCTCTGATCGTGGGTCTGAATAGCGAGAACCCGTTGAGAGTGTTGTCAGGAAGTCGGGAACCAGGTGAATTCAGCCCAATACCGACGGCAAAAATTGAATTTGAAGAATAGGAAAGATGGAATAAATATGAACAACGTTCATTTAGTTATGCAAGGTAAAGGCGGCGTGGGCAAATCGCTGGCGGCCGTTCTGGTGGCTCAGTACCTTCAAAGTTTGGGCGGCAAGGTAATTTGCGCGGACACCGACCCGGTGAATGCAACTTTTGCGCAATACAGGTCGCTGGATGTGGCTCATATTGAGATCGCCAAAGATGGCAACGTCATTCAGAGCAAGTTTGATCCGTTGATTGAAATGATCGTCAAAACAGACGCTGATTTTGTCATCGATAACGGCGCCGCGACGTTTCTTCCATTAACCAAATACCTGGCCGAAAACGACATCTATCAAATCATGTCGGAGCATGGAAAAAAGGTATTTGTCCACTCTGTATTGACTGGCGGGCAGGCTAAAACGGACACATATAACGGGTTCGCTGAACTGCTGGGCAAGGTCAACCAATACGCCAAAGTTGTGGTTTGGGAGAACGAGTTCTGGGGTCCGATCGAGTATGAGGGCCACCCGATCACGGCGACCAAGCTTTTCAAAGAGTCGGACAGGGTCGGAAAAATTGCTGGCATCGTCAAGATTGTTGACCGCAGTCAATCCGATGCGTTTGTGGAAGACATGAAAAAAATGACTTCGAATCACATGACGCTGGCGGACGTGAATGCCTCGGAAGACTTCAGTTTTCTGGCGAAAAATCGTCTGAAAAAAATTGTGGATTCAGTTTTTTCCGAGCTTGATCACGTCAAGTGGTAAAGATGGACCTCGAAACAGCACGCGCGTTACTGCTTAGGCGAGGCATCGAGCTCGCCAGCAATGATTCTCTGTTGACGTTTGTTCTGCTGAATGATGTGGTGCTCAAAGGGGTACTCAACCCCTTGTTCACCGCCGACACAAGTGAGATGCAAGCCATTCTGCGTGGCAAAGGTATCCGGATCAGCAATGACGATCCGATCTTTGTCTTGCTGGCACTCAACGGCATCGTTCTAAACCACTCGATCGACCAGGTTCGACGAGCCCAAGTCAAGATCGGATCGGCGTCGAGATCAACGATCTATCTTAAAACGCTGATAGCGACGGCGCTGGTACTTGGCTTTGGTGTTGGCGTGTTTTTCGGCATAAATCACATCGAGACTTCGCAAGTTTTTTCGGCGGTCATTGGATGTGTACTCGGAATAGCACTCGGCGTCCTTGGCATCGTACTTATAAACCCAATTGGCAACAAATGAGAAAGCAATTATGAAACATTCCTTAAGAGTCCTGTGCACCTGGGTGGAGAACATCACGTCTTGGCATCACGACCACAGTGCGGAGCCCATGCCGGTCCCACAACAGGCTGATGGGCTGGGCCTGGTAATAGTAGCTAGCCAACTGCACGCCAAACGCCGCAGCTGCATTGCTGGCATTCATCATTTAACCATTCGCTAGGAAACTATCATGATCGATATGGACAAAGCTCGGCTGGCACTTATGCTGGCCATTCTCGACCCGAATTTTCCGCCGCCCAATTCCGATTCGCTGTTGCAGCAGGCTAAGGAATTGGATTTGATGATCGAAGTGATGAACTGGACGAGTGGAACGTATTTCGGGCCGGTGGTAGGCCAGGACGAACAAGCATGGTTAATCAAAATTGGAACCGGACGGGCTGGGGTTTTATCGTTTGGCGAGATTGAGGAAGGCGCGGTGGTTCCACGGCTGGGGGACAATATATTGCTAACCTTAACGCACGGGTTAGTTCACATCGTCGTCTTGCCATTTACAAAAAATGCACGTACGGACGTGAACCCATTGGAGTAAGTTGCTGTCCCGAATACTTTAAAACGCCCATGAGGGCGTTTTTTCATGTGACAAGTTGGGTCATGAGCCCACAGCGGCACGGGCCGGCTGGGTAATTTCGAACTTAACAGGTCGAGAGGTCTTCTGCTGCATCAGGGTGGCGCGGGGTGAAACACGCTCACCACGCCAGCGCGCACTTCTCAAAGAAACCGTTGCAAGATCTGCTGCACATCGAATGCCGATACAACGATCTTTTTCACCTCTTTGCCTGGTCTGACGAGCGTCAGCCATGGCTGAGGCTGTTGAGTTAGGGCAATCCCACCAAATTGATTGGAATTGAAAAAATTCTTCCTAAGAATCATATCTTCTCTAAGGTCAGGGAGCGGCGGCCGAAGGATTCGGATATCCGAGAGCTGCGCGATTTTTTCGTGGCCATGGAGAAAGCTGTACCGCTGCCGTGTTGCCGCCCATAAACACCGAGTCTCTCACCTACGGCATTCACATTGGCGGATTTGCAACATTCAGCCAGACCGATTCATGCTCAAGCGCCAAGCCTTGTCTGCTCAGTTCGGCGCAAAGGTCAAGAACCACATCAGGCGCTCCAGCCGCCTTGAGTCTTGGATACGCCGTATGCAAATCAGACTGCGTGTTTTTCCAGACCGCATTGCTGCCATATTTTTTCAACAGGGACTGCCAATCTAGCATCAACCAAAAGGTGCAAGGGCTACGGCACACTTCCAGTAATTTGGCGTAATTGAGCAAGCCTACACCGTCGTAGTCCGGGAAAATAATTACTTGCGGTGCACGCGGGCGATGCGCAAGCCAGTTCAGAAGTCGTCCTGGCAATTGACCCGCATAGTACGCGACCGTGCCATGGGAACCTGAAGGCAACCAATCCAGGCGGTCAAACAAGGCTTGGTTCTCGACCAGCCACAGCGGTTCATCGGAGACCCAGCAGTCGTCCTCACGTATCGCTAGCACTCCCGCTCCAGCCGTCTGCGTGGCTTCAGAGAGATCGAATATATGGTCTGCATTCTTTGACTGGTCCCGCCAAACAACATCGTCGGAAATCGACTTGATCAACAGATAGTGAAGTGCATGACCATGGGCGCGGCCTTTGCTGCTTCGCGATTGGGCAATATTGGCGGCACGCGTCGGAATGGTTGGATCAACCTCGTCGGCGTGCTGAGGACGCAAGTTCTGCAAATGGGAGGTCAGTATTTCAAGGTTGACGACTTGATACACACTCCCCCGCCCTTCCAGCCTGACCCTGAGCGCACCCGTCCTGCGGCCCAGATCTTCCAGAGCCAGTCGCTGTGCGGTCGTGAAAGCACTGGCACGGCACGTTTGGGCTTGTGCCGACCCCTCGCCTTCGAGTAACTTGGCCAACGCTGCGACGAGTGATTGACTCATGCCGATGCCTGCGCAATATCCACGAGGCCCATACGGAGCGCTTGTGACCCCGCTGTTGGTGTCGCGATTTCATCCAATGGCTCCAGAATCTGCCAATTCTTCTGACTGATGTTGTTGTAGCCGCCGCTGCTGGTGATGGGGACGCAATAGCGCGCCGTGACGAGCGGTGCGGGTGAGGCAAAAATCAACGCATAGCCAAAATCCTGCGCCGTATCGATCAGGCTACGCTGGTTACGTTGATCCAAGGCAGATGCCTCATCCAGATAGCACACCGCCTGTACTTGGTAGCGCTTGTCCTGCATCAGGTGCAATAACGCCAACCCAGTGACCAACTTGGCCATCAAAACGGTGCCGTTCGATGCTGCGCTGTCGATGTCTGAAAAAGATTCCTCTTTGCGTCCAGCCTTGCCGACAATGAATTCCAGGCGGAAGAAATGCTCCACCCGCAGACAGCCGCGCACTTCGCCCTCATGAATCAACAGGCTCTTGGCCCGGTTGAGCGTGGCGTCATCCAGGACGCTGGCATGGTTAAAGAGCTCGAAGGTTTCACCGCTTTCAGCCTTTTCGGCAGTGCTGATGAGCTGCTCAATGGCCTCCACCATCTGGGTTTCATCGACCGGTTCGATCTTGAAAACCGAAAGATCTGACAATTGTCGGCGATTGATCAGGCGGTTGAAGTCACGCATCTTGCTCTTGAAGGTAACCAAGCCATCCCGCAGTTCGCGTAAACAGGCGGTCACGTTCACCACGGCGCTGCGTGATTTGCGATCAAGTGCCTGCTCCTCTTGGGACAAATGCGCGGCGAACTCAATGATCCGGTTGATCTCGGTTTCACTACCAGCGACAAACTGGAACTTGGTCAGTCCCCCCACATGCAACTTCGCCAGCCCTGCGTCCAGATCCCGATCAATCGCAATCAAATCGGCACATTCGCGTTGGTAGACCGACAAAGACTCTGAGAGTTGCGTCAGACCGACTTCATCTGTCCCCAGCCAGCGCTGATGGGACAAGTCCGCCAGATTCTCAAACATCTGGTCATCGTCGCGCCGGTTTTCCCGCAACCGGGTGATGTTGCTGTGGTCGTTGCCCAAAGCATCGAGCTGGCTTTGAAGAACATGCACTTCTTCACGCATGTGTTTGGCTGCAACCACCGAGTTATCAAGTTTCGTTTGGAGATCAACGACAGTTGCGGCTAATTCGGTGACTCCTGCCGTGCGCGCGCCATGGTCAGCTTTGAGCACCTGCAATTCATCAAATCGCTGGATTTGCGCCTCAATTTGCCGCACGGACAAATCCAGGCTATTTTTTTCCTTGCGTGCCGCGTCCAGATCCTGGGCCGCCTTAATCTGTAGCTCCAGCCCCCTCAACAATTGCACCAGTTCATCAATGCGCTGCTGAATTTCGTCATGTGAGCGCTGGGTATGTTGAGGCGAGAGGCCCTGAACTGAAAGCCTGAGGCCAGGCAATGTCAGCATGCCAGGGGAAACTGCTTGCGCGTTTTCAAGCCAACGTTTGAGTTCAACCGGGTCGGTCGTGAAGTCATCCGATGCCAGCGTCATGACTTGCTGGCTGAGCGTACGGTTCAGCGAATCAAGCTGCTGCGGATTTAGCAGGGTCTTCAGGTGCAGGTAAAGGTTGTCGGTCAACGTGGCCAGTTCCCTCTGCAATTGCTTGCGTTCAGTCTCGGCCGCTTGAATATCGCGACGAATGGCGTCAATGCCACGGCTGCTCGCGTTTTGCACCAATGCCGTCTGCTGCTCCAGGCTGCGGCGTTCATCAGCCAAGGCGCCATCCAGTATTGACCTGTCGGCAATCAGTGCGAACTCCGTCTCCAAAATATCCTGGCGATGCTGCGCATCCAATAACTGGCGACGTTGGCGCACTGACTCAAGCTTACGTTCGTTCAATTGGCGATCATTGAGTTGGAGGTTGTCTTGCTGAGTTTCAACCTCAGCAATCGCGTCTCGCAGCCCATTGCCACGTTCCTGAAAATGCGTTTCCCACTCCTGCAGCCTTCGGTCAATCAACGGGCGAAAGTACAGCAGCTTGCCGCGCAGCTCAAGACGCTTACCTTGCTGACGCTCCATCACGTCGATGCTGGCTCGCTGGCGGACGGTGGCCAGGTACTGCGCACGATCAGCGTTGACCTCAGAAAATGCCTTGTCCCATTCAGCCTTGAAGTCGATGCTTGAGTCCGGCAGATCACGGCGGAAGATGGCCAGCAGATAGTCTTTCACTTCACTGGAGCGCAATTTATCCAGGCGCAACGTGCGGGTCAGCACACGCTGGAACGCATCGGCATGACTGGCATGCTCCAGCTTGAATACCGTGAAATCGGGCTCCTGATCCAGTATCCGTCGACGGGTGCCATACAGTGCCGATGAAAATTCACCGGAGGTGTAGCTGAAAACCAGCTTGCCAATGCTGGCCATGTGCGCCTTCAACTGAGGCTGCTGTACTTGACTGCCATCTGGCAGCCGGTAGTCATCCAACTTCAGGTCACCCTTGTAGGCGAAATATTCATAATCGTGGCTGACACCTTTGCCGACACACCCCAGCACCACGGTTCCGGTGGTGGGGAGTGCCACCTCCAGCAAAATGTAGGCGCCGTTGTTGGGAAAATAGAAGCGCCGACTGGTATCCACGTCATGGGCACCGAAGTCCATCCGACGTTTGTCGATGATCAGCAAGAATTGCAGGGCATTGATCAGACTGGTTTTACCGGCATTGTTGGGCGCAATCAATGAAACCGATGCATCCAGGGGTAGTTCGGCACGTCGATAGCCGGCGCTGTTGAGCAAGGCCATGCGCTGGAATCCGTAATGAATCATTCCATGTCCTCCGCTTGGGACACTTCCGGCATGTCGTCAGACAGCCCCTTGGTGTGCGCCAATTCCTCAAAACGATCGAGATAGCGGAATACAGACGGCAAGATGAGCCAAGTATTTCCTTCGGCACCGGCGAACCCGTAATTGCCAGCTGCGCGCAAAAGCTGTTGGAGTTGATCACGATCCGCAAGACTTTCTGCCTCCAGCAGCAACCGATTTTTCTCCAGCATTGCATCGAGCAAGGCATCGTCGATCACCCAATCAGTGAATCGACCTAAGTGCAGGCCAATATCTGCCTGAAATTCAAACAGCAGCATGAACAACAATGCCAACTGACGCGTCGTTTTCGAGACGTTGCTGCTGGCATCATCAAAATGAAACCACGCAAAACCCCGGTCATCGATGCGCAGGTTGTAGCCCAGGCTTTTGAACAGCAGCTCGTAAGCGTCTCTTTCGCGTTCCAGTTCAGCCCAGAGCCGATGATCGGCCATCCGGTTCATGTGCTTGCCACTGTTGAAAAAGCCAAATATTTCACTCAAAAGCGGTAACTTGTGCAGGTACAAAGGGGTGGTCATGTTCATGGGCTGCTCTCAGCGGCGGTTGCAGTGTGTGTCAGTGCATGGGGGTAATGGATGACGCGCACGGTGTTCAGTCTCTGTGCCCCAGCGATGTCTGCCGGCGTAACTGCCCATTCCTTGCGCTCAATCAGCGCGTGATAGAGCCGCAAAACAGTGGCATCCGTCAGATCGGGGAAGTGTTCATGAAGCCAAAACAGCAGGTCATCAATTGGCAAATCTTGACGCAAGGTTCGCACGATGGCCGATTCATCAACCAGTTCCAGCGCCACCGTGCCAGCCTCAACTCGGTCTTCAGGAAAAATAACCGTCGCTGGCTGAAAGTTGAGCGCTTCGCCCATGACGGTCAGCACCTCGTCGCCGACCGTCACGCGACGTGGCATGTCCCTGCGCCACAAAGGCAAGTCACTGGCACTCAGGGTCAAATTCAGGCCACGCTTGCGCACACGGCCCAAAAGCAGGCTGATGGCCGTCGACAAGACGTTATGTTGGCGAATTTCCTCACGCAAAGGCAGAAGCGTGTCGCTGCAATGCTTCAGGACTTCCCGACCCAACCGACGAAGTTCCTTGGCCTGAAATGCCACTTGGCGCATGGACAAACGCTGTGTGTAAAGCGCACCTTGAATGGTCAGTGTCTCCAACGCGTGATCCAGTGCGTGCTCAGCATCCTCAAGATGACGGTAGAAAGTGCCTGAAGGTCCGCTGTCCATCATTTCGGCCATCGGAGCAACGTAGTCATCAAAAGCGGCAAGCACTTCGCTGTAGCGCCGACCAATGGGTAAGTTGGCGTCTTTGGACTTGGCTCGCTCAGTGAGTTCGAGAATGGCGTGCCGGTCCTGGTCCAGCTGCTGTGAAATCTGGCGGAACAACTCCGCGAGCTGGGCTGCCGCCTGCCTGAGCTGATCAGAATCTCTGACCTGCAAGCCTTCGGTCAATTTGCTGGTTGCGCCCTTGATGGCATCCACGCGAGCCTTCAAAACAGCCGACAGGCCAAGTTCATGCTCGCGAGTCAGCCCGCGAACGAACTCCAGAACCAGCGGGTTAATTTGCAGGGACGAGCCACGCGGCATCACTTGAATCAGGTCATTGGAGGCCATCTGCCGCATTGCCGCCTCGCATTCCTCGATGCTTTTCCCTGGCGCGCGGCGAGCTATAACCTCGATGACCTGGGCTTGATCAAACGACGGGAAGTCCCGACCCAAGACCACCAGGCTCTCGATGACGTCCCAGTGCACATAAAGCGCGTGAATGAGGCCGCGTGGACTTACCAAATCAGTCTTCCTATTTCAATAGGTGTTTTTCATTGTCGAAAAATACATCAGCGAATCGCACTCAGCAATCGCATGGTCTCAGCCAACGTATAAAGTTCATCTGCCTTGGTTACAGGTCTCGAATGCATGGTTGCTAACCGGATCGGATGTAACCGCTGAAATGACTCTCGCACGCTTTCGGGCCGCTTGAAACGAACTTGAAAGACTTCTCGCCAATGATCTTTTCTGCAAATGATGTCCGCATAATCTGAAAAATCAGCGACATCAATAAACATTGTGATGACTACTCCGTCGCTTTCAGCTCGACTCTTCTTGAATTCCCATGCCTCCAGTAGCTGGGGAGGCAGCCGTTTTTTCGGCCAATCCGATCCATACTGAGCCGTCATAGCTTCATTGATAAACTTTCGCAATCCGCGTTCAAGTCGCTGTAGATGGCTGTGGCATTTGTTGGCCCGCCTGAAATCAGCTTCCTGTTCTGGATCTTGTTCCTGTGTCTGGTTGTCCCAGTCGGGGTCATCATCGAGTCCCGCGCGCACCAAGCCTTCACGAAACGCCAGATCAGGAAAGTCGGTTAGTGCGGTGTTAAAACCTCTTTCGACATAGAAATTGGTCCGCGCTACCGGATCTTCAAACACGACCTCCGGAAAGGTGATGGTGTCTCGCCAATCGCCGAAATCGGCACGCAGTGCCACAGTCAAGCCGTGGTCAAACCCCTGAACCAAACGAAGTGCATTACCCAGCCCATGCAACTCCAACAGAGCGGAAGCTGAACGTTGCCCCTCTAAATCTCGCATCCAAGGGCTTGACATCGATGCCAGCGCGGCCGCCTGAGTAGTGTCAATAGCCGTGAGTTGCTTTGCATAAGCGGCAACTGTCCCTGATTGCAACACCTTCAGCATTTCAGCCGCCTCTGAGGCCAGAGGAATCCGAAACAGATCAGCCGCCTGCATCCGCACATCCTGAAGCAAAGTCGTCTGTTTCAAAATTGCCTTTGCCGCATCCAATTCCGGTCTGAATTTCGCCGCATACCCGGCAAGACTATCTTGCCGCTTCAGCGTTTTAAGTGCATCAACAACCCCAGAGTTTTGCATCAGCGTCTTCTGGATATCCGCACATGGGTCCATCAACTTTCTCATCTCTTCGACTCGTCTGAACTCTGCAACAGCAGAACCAAGAGAATCCTGCTGCAAAAGCCGCCTGACACTGGCGACCGTGCTTTCCTCCGCTATCTGCCCACGCTTGGCAACATCGCAAGCTCGCTCTAGGCCGTGCAATACCTCACCAATATGGGTAACACTAAGCTCATCAACGGAACCGATTGCACCCAACTGGTCCAGGTTTAATTTGAACTTTTTGGTATCAGACATCGGTAGGCTCCCCTCCATTTGGGTCATTTTGTGACTTGATCAATTTCATTCAAATCATACTCGGAGTTGCGCGCAGGACATTTTTTTGTTACTCTGCGCAACACCCATTCTTGAAAATAGTCAAAAAATGATCCGCTGCCACCTGTCCACCCTCATGGGCCGCGACAAACTTCGCATCTCCGACGTTGCTAAAAGCACGGGATTGAACCGCAGCACCGTCACGGCGCTTTACAACGAAACGGCCACCAGGGTCGATCTACCGGCCATTGAGAGCCTGTGCAACCTCTTCCGCTGCCAGGTGGGCGAGCTGTTTGAAATCGTTCCACCCAAGCCTGAGGTCAGCCCATGAGCATGAGTGGAAATCGTTGGCATGTCATCGCCGAGTCCAACTTTCCATGGGAGCGAGAGGCTCTGGAATGGCTGCGTGCCCATCTTCCTGATCGCGACCCTTGGAATGTCTGGACCAATTTCGAATTCATCGATGACGAAGGCAAGATCAGCGAGGTTGATGCCTTGGTTTTGTCTCCAGCTGGTCTGTTCCTGGTCGAGATCAAAAGCAGGCCTGGAACAGTAGATGGTGACGCTCACACCTTCACCTGGACCACGGACGGGCGCGAGTACACCTACGACAACCCGCTGATTCTGACCAACCGCAAATCAAAGCGCTTGGCAAGCCTTTTGCGTCGCCAGCCAGCCGTCACCAAAGCCAAAATTCGCCTGCCTTTTGTTGAGCCCGCTATTTTTCTCTCGTCCACCACCCTCAAAAGTCGATTGCAAGGCACAGCCAAAACAAGCACTTTTCTGCGTGGTCAGCCTGGCTCACTGAGTGACGACGGCATCATTGCCGCCCTCACCAACGGTATCAATGCGAACCCAACGCACAACATAGATAGCCAGCAAGCGCGCGCCATTGCGCGTGGCTTGGCCGAAGCTGGCATCCGGCCTTCCAACAAGCACCGTCAGGTTGGCGATTACAAGCTCATCAAGCTGATTGCCGAGGGCCAGGGGTTTCAAGATTGGCAAAGCCAGCATGTCAGCCTGGAAAACGTTCAACGTCGAGTCCGCATATATACCGTCGCCAGTGCATCCAGCCCTGAAGCGAGAGCCAGCCGCGTGCGCCAGGCACG